>DASZKB010000197.1:0-3636 GCA_035947475.1 Gaiellaceae bacterium
CGGCGGTGGCGGAGGAGGAGGCGGCGGGGGTGGCGGCGGAGGAGGCGCTGGCGGGGGCGGTGGAGGCGGCGGTGGCGGCGGCGGAGGAGACCCACCGCTCCCGCCCGTGAACGAGCCGTTGATGTTCGGGTGCGCGTCGCACAGGTAGGTGTACGGCGCGTTTCCGATCGGGACGTTGTTGAAGACGAATGTCCCCGTGTCGTCGAGCCCCGTCTGGACGCTCGTCCCGATGAGGTGGAAGTTGTGGAGCGTCGCGGTGTCGTGGATCATGAAGCTGTACGTCCCCGCCGGGACCTGTGTGACGGTGTTGCCGCTGCAGGGGTCGGTCGTACAGAGAGCGATGCTTCCCGCGGAGTCGATGTAGCCGTGGAGCATCGTCTGCGCGTTCGCCGCCGAGGGCGCGGCGAGTGAGGCGCCCACGAGCAGGACTCCGAGAAGCCGTCGCACGTCCGCTACTACGCGAGCACCTCGGGATCGGATTGCGAGGCGCGATTCCGCTACTCCGCCGCTGCCCGCGGGTCCCGCGGCTGCGTTGCCAGCCGCGTTGCTACCGCACCCACGCGTGTCAGGCAACGGAAAAACCCCGCCGGAGCGGGGCTTTTTTTGGTGGGCCGCGCAGGACTCGAACCTGCAACCTTGGGATTAAGAGTCCCCTGCTCTGCCAGTTGAGCTAGCGGCCCGACCGCGAGACGGCATTGTAGCCGCGGTCGGAGCAGGCTCAGACGCGCTGAAGCCGGCGCTGGACGTACCAGCCGACGGTCTTCCCGCGGCTGAGGCCGAAGGCGACGAGCGTCACGCCGCTGAGAAGGAAGGAGCGGGCCATGCCTTCAACTACATTCGCCGTCGACGTGCGCATCCTTTCCGTTGTCGGCAACCGCCCGCAGTTCGTGAAGTCGGCGCCCGTCTCCGTCGCGCTCCGCGGCCGAGCCGACGAGCTCGTCCTCCACACCGGTCAGCACTACGACGCCGAGCTCTCGACGGTGTTCTTCGAGGAGCTCGGCCTCGACGCGCCGGCCTACCGCCTGGAAGCGGGGTCGGGAACGCACGCCGAGCAGACGGCCCGGATGCTGCCCGGAATCGAGCGCGCCGTTCTCGACGAGCGGCCCGACTGGGTCCTCGTCTACGGCGACACGAACTCCACTCTCGCGGGAGCGCTGGCCGCCGCCAAGGCCGACGCGCCCGTGGCGCACGTGGAGGCAGGCGTTCGCTCGTTCGACCGCTCGATGCCCGAGGAGCTGAACAGGATCGTCGTCGACCGCCTTTCGACCGTCCTTTTCTGCCCGACCGACCTTGCCGTCGCGAACCTGCGCCGCGAGGGGATCGAGGCCGGCGTGCGCGCGGTCGGCGACGTCATGTACGACGCGAACCTCAAGCTCGCCCCGATCGCGCGCGCCCGCTCGCACGCGCTCGCGCGCGCACAGGTGGAGGCGCGGCGGTACGCCCTTCTCACCCTCCACCGGCCGACGAACGTCCGCCCGGACCCCCTCGCGACGATCGCCCAGGCGATGCGCCTGCTCGAGGAGCCGGTCGTGTTCCCGGCCCACCCGCGCACGCGCTCGGCCCTCGAGAGGGACGGGATCGGCCTCCCGCCGAACGTCCGCCTGCTCCCGGCGGTCGGCTACCTCGACTTCGCGGCGCTCGCCTCGCAGGCGCGCGCCATCGTCACCGACTCGGGCGGCGTCCAGAAGGAGGCGTACTGGTACCGCGTGCCGTGCGTGACGCTCCGGACGACGACCGAGTGGGTCGAGACGGTCGAGAGTGGGTGGAACCGCCTCGTCCCGGTCGACGGTGGCCCCGATGCGATCGTCCGGGCCGTGCGCGCGGCCACGCCGCCCGAGCACCATCCACCGCTCTACGGCGACGGCCGCGCAGCGGACCGGATCGCTGAAGTGCTTTGTACGATCGCGCCCGCATGAAGGGTGGAGAGACGCTTACCGTCGGGGTCGCCGGGCTGGGCTACTGGGGTCCGAACCTCGCCCGGAACTTCGACGACTTGCCCGCGGCGGAGCTCGAGTGGCTCTGCGACATCGACGAAGCGCGGCTCGCCACGTACGGAACGCGCTTCCCGCGCGCCCGCGTGACGACGCGCTTCGAGGATCTCCTCGCCGACCCGCGTCTCGACGCCGTCGCGATCGCAACGCCGGTCCCGACGCACTATCGGCTCGCGAAGCAGGCGCTCGTCGCCGGAAAGCACGTCTTCGTGGAGAAGCCGCTCGCGCTCCGCGGCGACCTCGCCGAGGAGCTCGTTGCGCTCGCCGAGGAGCGAGAGCGCGTCCTCATGCCCGGCCACCTCCTGCTCTACCACCCCGGTGTCGCGAAGCTCACGGAGCTCGTCGACTCGGGCGAGCTCGGCCGCATCCTCTACGTGTACGGGAACCGCCAGAACCTCGGCCAGATCCGAAGCGACGAGAACGCGCTGTGGAGCCTGGGCGCGCACGACCTCTCGGTGATCCTCCACCTGGTTCGCGAGGAGCCCGTTGAAGCGTGGGCGCGCGGCGAGTCGTACCTTCGTGACGCGGTCGAGGACGTCGTCTTCTGCTTCCTCCGGTTCCCGTCCGGCGTGGTCGCCCACATGCATCTCTCCTGGCTCGACCCCCACAAGATCCGCCGGATCACCGTCGTCGGCGATCGGAAGATGGCCGTCTTCGACGATATGGAGCTCGACCGCAAGGTGACGGTCTACGACAAGGCGGCGGAACAGCGGACGGACACTTACGGCGAGTGGCGGACACGCACCGGGGACATCTCGATCCCGAAGGTGCGAAACGACGAGCCCTTGCGGCTCGAATGCGAGCACTTCCTCGCCTTCGTGCGTGGGGAGCGCCCACGACTCGAGCCGGCGCACGAGGGGCTCGCCGTCGTCCGGACGCTCGAGCAGCTCCAGCGCGCCCTCGAGCGCGAGCGCGTCTAGGTGCGGCCCTAGTGCGCGGAGTCGCGGACACCGCCGTCGTCTACCCGGGAAGCGACCTCGGCGCCGGCGTGGCCGTCGGCGACCACGCGGTCGTCGGGAAGCCGCCCGTGCTCGGCACGCGCTCGACGGCCGCCGAGGCCGAGCTCGAGCCGCTCGTCGTCGGCGAGGGATCGGCGATCCTCGCCGGCGCGGTCGTCTTCGCCGGCACGCGTCTCGGCCGGAGCGTCATCGTCGGTGACCAGGCGTGCGTGCGCGAGCGCTGCGAGGTCGGGGACGAGGTCGTGATCGGCCGCGGCGTTCTCCTCGAGAACGAGGTCGCGGTGGGGGCTCGGACGAAGATCCAGGCGAACGCGTACGTGACGCGCGGGTCGGTCCTCGAGGAGGACGTCTTCATCGCCCCGTGCGTCGTGACGACGAACGACAACTTCATGGGGCGGACCGAGAGGCGCCACGGGCTCCGGAAGGGCCCTACGATCAGGCGCGGCGCGCGCGTGGGGGCGGGAGCTGTTCTCCTGCCCGGCGTCGAGATCGGCGCCGAGGCGTTCGTGGGCGCCGGCGCGGTCGTTCTCCGCGACGTCCCGCCGCGGGCCGTCGTCGTCGGGAACCCGGCGCGGCAGATCCGCGAGGTCCCTGCCGACGAGCTGCTCGACCCGCGCGCCTAGGACTTGGAGAAGCTGAGCGTGTAGGCGCCCGCGCCCGGCGTCGCGATCTTGACCTGCAGGTAG
>DASZKB010000198.1:0-5048 GCA_035947475.1 Gaiellaceae bacterium
GGGTGCCGGCCGCGCCGTCACCGGCCGTGCCTCCGTCTCCCTCGACGACGGCCGGCTCGGGGGCCGAGACGCGTGCCGGGGCGGGTGCCGGCCGCGCCTCCTCGACGACGTCGAGCTTCTCCTGTAGCCCCGCCGTCATCCGCTTCGCGTACTCGGGCTCGCGCTCCTTCAAGCTCGCGAGGAACGGCGTCGCGATGAAGATCGTCGAGTAGGCACCCGAGCTGATCCCGATCAGGAGCGCGAACGCAAACTCCTTCAGCGTGTCGCCGCCGAAGACGATCAGCGACGCGATCGGGAGGAGCGTGATAAAGGACGTCGCGAGCGACCGACGGATCGTCTCCCAAAGAGACTGGTTGGCGATGGCCGCAAAGCTCGAGCGGCGCATGAGCGGAATGTTCTCGCGCACGCGGTCGAAGATGATGATCGTGTCGTACATCGAGTAGCCGAGGATCGTGAGAATCGCCGCGACGGTTGCCGCGGTCACCTCCCACCCCAGGAGCGAGTAGACGCCCATCGCGATCGTCACGTCGTAGAAAAGGGCGCGGAAGATCGGGAGCGCGAACTTGAACTCGAATCGGAACGTGACGTAGATGACGATGAGGATGAGCGAGACGACGATCGCGAGGATGGCACCGCGCAGGATCTGCTCGCTGAAGCTCCCCGAGACGTTCCGGACACCGATCGAGCTGGCGTCGAGTTCGCGCTCGAGCGCGGTCGTGAGCGATGACTGCTCGGACGCCGAGAGTGACGTCGTCTTGACCTGGAACGACTGGTAGCGGCCGCCGGACGATTCGCCGCGGCCCTGAACGACGGCGTCCGCGCGTCCGAGGTCCGCGAGCTCGGCACGCACGTCGCTGATCGCCACCGGCCGCGGCGTCTCGAAGCCGACCTGGCTCCCGCCGCGGAAGTCGATGCCGAGGTTCAGCCCCTTGAACACGATCGACCCGATGGCGATCGCAAGCGCGACCGCCGCGACCGTGAACCAAATGCGCCGCTTCCCGACGATGTCGACCTTCTGCCAGTCGGGGACCTTCTGGGCGCTCGCACCCATGAAAGCGGGGTTGTCGAACCAGCGGAAGCCCCCGAGGACGGCGAGGAGTGCGCGGGTGGCCCCGACGGCCGTGACCATCGAGATGAGCGTCCCGATCAGGAGCATGAGGGCGAAGCCGCGAACGCCGCCCGTCGCGACGGCGAACAGGACCGCCGCCGTGATCATCGTCACGACGTTGGCGTCGATAATCGTGTTGAACCCCTTGCGGTATCCGCCGGCGATCGCCGCGCGCACGGACTTTCCGGCGCGCACCTCCTCCTTGATCCGTTCGAAGATGACGATGTTCGCGTCCGCGGCGACGCCGATGGTGAGGACGATCCCCGCGATGCCTGGCAGCGTCAGCGTGACGTTGAAGGCGAGCGTCGTGCCGTACAGCATGATCCCGTAGATCGCGAGGCCGATCACGGCGACGACGCCGAGGAACCGGTAGACCGCGAGCAGGAAGACGACGACGAGCGCGAGCCCGATGAGGCCTGCGACCATCGCCTCGCGGAGCGAGTCCTCCCCGAGCGTCGCCGAGATCTCCGTCCGGTCGAGCTGGACGAAGTCGTACGGGAGCGCGCCCGTCTGGAGGACGAGCGCCAGGTCCTTGGCCTCCTCGACGGTGAAGTCGCCCTGGATGAACGCGCGCCCGCCCGCGATGCCGTCCGGGTTGTCGACGTAGTCGATCGACGGGAACGAGCGGACCTCCTCGTCGAGCACGATGGCGAAGTGCTGGAGGGCGGCGTCGCGCGGGAGGTTGAGGAGCTGGGCGCGCGAGCGGCCGCGCTGCGCGAGCTCGCGCGTGATCGCGTGGAACCTGTCGCCGCCCTCGTCCGTGAACTCGAGGTTGACGATCGGCTCGCCGGTGTCCGGGTGGAAGTCCTGCTGGGTGCCGCTGAGCCGCAGGTGCTCGCCGGTCATCTCCGGAACAGGGTCCCTCGGATCGTCCGGGCGGTACTCGAAGAGGTAGTAGAAGCTCGTCCCCTCGGGGACGGTCGCGTTCACGCCCGGGCAGAACCCGGCGGCGGCGCCGCAGGAGAGAACGATCCGCCCCTCGGGGACGGCGAAGAACTTCGAGCCGGCCGGCCTCTCTCCGCCCTCGACGAGCTCGAGAGCTTCCGCCCGGGTCGACGCCGGGCCCGCGATGACGTTCTTGTCCCTCCCGACCAGGAACCAGGCGGTCGGCGTCCCCTCCCTCGCCGCCTTCTGCTGGCCGGAGAGCAGGCCGCCCACGTTCTCGTACGGCACCGGGAAGCCGCGCGTGTCGATCGAGGGCCGAACGAGGTCGCCCTCGAGGTCGTAGAACTCGAGCCGCGCGGTCGTCCCGACGATCTCGGCCGCTCGAGCCGCGTCGCGGACGCCCGGGAGCTCGATCGCGATCTGATTCTCTCCCTGCGTGCGGATCTCGGGCTCCGTGACCCCGAGCTTGTCGACGCGCTCGCGCATGATCTCGACCGACCGCGCGAGCCCGTCCGGGGTGACCTCCTGGCCCTTCGGAGCGCGCGCCTCGAGCACGACCTCTAGGCCGCCCTGGAGGTCGAGGCCGAGCGTCGGCTGCCGGACGAACGCGAGCGCGACGACGGCGCCGATCGCGACGACGACCGCGAGCAGGATGAGGCCGTGCCTACGCACGCTGGGAGGGCTCCTCGGCGGGGGCTGTTTCGCCCTCCTCCTCGTTCTCCTCCTGGACCTCTTCGGGCGGGACGACGCTCGCGATCGCGCGCTTGGCGACCACGACCTCGACGTCGTCGTCGATCTCGAGCGCGACCCGGTCGGCGTCCAGCCGCTTCACCTCGCCGTAGATGCCGCCCGCGGTGATGACCTCGTCGCCCGGCTTCAGCGCCGACAGCATCTCCTGGTGGCGCCGCTGCTGCTGGCGCTGCGGTCGGATCATCAAGAAGTAGATGATCCCGAGCGTCGCGAGAACGAACAACCAGAAAGCTCCCGCGTTCATGAACCTCCTAGACCTCGAATCCTCTCGATCTCCTCGCCGGGGACGAGCGCCGCCTCGCCGAGCCGGTCGAGCGCGGCCGCCTTGTAGGCCGCGAGCTCGCCCCGCTCGATAGCTGCACGAGCCCCCGCGGTTACGTCGTGTACGAACCGCACGTTGTGCTCGGACAAAAGTATCAGCCCCAGAAGCTCCTGCTGGTTGACGAGATGGCGGAGATACGCCCGGGAAAAGCGCGCGCAAACGCCGCACAGGCACTCGGGATCGAGGGGCGCCGGGTCGTTCGCGAAGCGGGCGTTCTTGAGGTTCAGCCGCCCCTCCCAGGTGAGCGCGGTGCCTGTACGCCCGAGCCGCGTCGGCCACACGCAGTCGAACATGTCGATCCCGCGCTCGATCACCTCGAGGATGCCGGCCGGGTCGCCGATCCCCATGAAGTAGCGCGCCCTTTCCTCGGGGAGGAGCGGCGCCGACCATTCGACCGTCTCCAGCATCGCGTCGCGGTCCTCGCCGACGGACAGCCCGCCGAGGGCGTATCCGTCGAAGTCGAGCGCGGTGATCTCCGTGAGCGAGCGCCGTCGCAGTTCGGCGTCGCTGCCGCCCTGCACGATCCCGAAGAGGAGCTGGTCCTCGGCGCGTGGCGCCGCACGCTGGCGACGCGCCCACTCCGTCGTCCGCGAGACGGCGAGCGCCAGGTCGTCCCGGCCGACGTCGGGGGGCGGGCACACGTCGAGGCACATGGCGATGTCCGACGCCAGGCGCCGCTGCACGTCGGCGGCGAGCCCGGGCGTGAAGCGCGCGAGCGTCCCGTCGTAGACCGAGCGGAAGACGACGCCGTCGTCGTCCGACGAGACGATCGTGTGACGGAGCGAGAAGACCTGGAAGCCGCCGGAGTCGGTCAGGATGGGGCCGTCCCAGCCCATGAAGCGGTGAAGGCCGCCCACCGCCG
This sequence comes from Gaiellaceae bacterium, assembly GCA_035947475.1. Classification (GTDB taxonomy): domain Bacteria; phylum Actinomycetota; class Thermoleophilia; order Gaiellales; family Gaiellaceae; genus DASZKB01. Next base: position 3,928 of record DASZKB010000198.1, read on the forward strand.
TGACGACGTCGACGCCGGGCCGGAAGTAGAGGTGGTACGTGTTCGCGAGCAGGATGGTCGTCCCGAGCGCGCGCAGCCGCGCGGGGTCGATCCCCTTGACGCTCGCTTTCGTCCCGACGGGCATGAACGCCGGGGTCGGCACGTCACCGTGGGCGGTGCGGAGGAGCCCCGCGCGGGCGGCACCGTCCGTCGCCGTCACCTCGAGGCTGCCCGTCACAGCGCGAGCATCGCGTCGCCGAAGGAGTAGAAGCGGTAGCGCTCCGCAATCGCCGCGCGGTAGAGGTCCCGCGTCTCGTCCACTCCCGCGAAGGCCATCACGAGGGCGAGGAGCGACGAGCGCGGGAGATGGAAGTTGGTGACGAGCGCGTCCGTGCGGAGGAACTCGAAGCCGGGCGCCACGAAAAGGCGCGTCCTCCCTTCCAGCGGCGCTCCGCGCGCGAGGGACTCGAGCACGCGCACGGTCGTCGTCCCGACCGCCGTCACGTGCTCGGCGGCGCGGATGCGCCCCCACGCCTCGCGCGAGACGCGGTAGCGCTCGCTGTGGAGCTCGTGCTCACCGAGCGTCTTCGCCGCGATGGGCCGGAACGTGTCGGGCCGACGTGGAGCGTGACGCGCTCAACGTCGAGGCGCTCGAGCAGCTCGGGCGTGAAGTGGAGCCCGGCGGTGGGCGCGGCCGCCGAGCCCGCCTCGTCCGCGTACACGGTCTGGTAGCGCTCGGGGTCGGCGAGCGGCTCGACGATGTAGGGAGGTAGCGGCGCCTCGCCGTTCGGCTCGCCGTCGAGCCGGACTCGCCACCGGCCGCCCCCGCGGTTCTCGACGAGCTCGATTCGACCCAGCCGCATGCCCGCGCGGAGGCGCCGACTGGGTCGCGCGAGCGCCTCCCACGTTCCGTCGTCTCCGTGCTCGAGCAGGAGAACCTCGGCGTCGCCGCCCCCGGGTCGCCGCAAGCGCAGGCGCGCGGGGACGACGCGGGTGTCGTTCACGACCACGAGCGTGCGCTTCGGAAGCGAGTTCGGGAGCTCGTGGAAGAGCCGGTGCGCGACGGCGCGGCTCTTTCGGTCGTACACGAGCAGGCGCGACTCGTCGCGGCGCTCGAGCGGGCGCTGCGCGATCAGCTCGGG
>DASZKB010000199.1:0-3910 GCA_035947475.1 Gaiellaceae bacterium
GTCGTGACGAGGAAGCGCTCGTGAGCGCGAATGGCGTCCCGGACCTTCAAGAGGTCAGGCTGATTCTTGATCACTTGGAGAAAGCTCGTCGATGAGCTTCGAGAGCCGCACCCCCCGCTCGACCGTCGGATCGTACTCGAACGTCAGCTGCGGGGTCCGCTTGAGGCGTAGCTCGCGCGCGATCCGGCTCTGGAGGACACCGTGCGAGGATTCGAGCCCCGAGAGCGTCGCGCGCCGCTTTTCCGCCGAGCCGAGCACGCTCACGTACACCGTCGCGTGGCGCAGATCCGGGCTGGCCTCGACCCCGGTCACGGTCACGAAGCCGATCCGCGGATCCTTGAGCTCGGTGACCGACTCCGAGAGGACCTCGCGGAGTGCTTCGTTGACCCTCCGCATCCGCCCGCTCATTCGAGCGTCACCACGTCTCGCTCCACCGGGCCGAGCTCGAACGCCTGCCCGGCGAGGTAGCGCTCGGCGGCGTCGAGCAGGCCGACGACGTCACGGTGGCCCCGGGCGACGCAAGCGACGGTCAGGCGGGCGCGCTGCCAGACGTCATGGTGGTCGACCTCCGCCACGGACGCGCCGAAGCGGCGCTGGAGCTGCGCCTTGACGGTGAGAAGCTCTTTGCGCTTGCCCTTGAGCGAGTGGTTCTCGGGGAAGTGCAGCTCAGCCGAGAGGATGCCGACGTACCCGGAGCCCATGGCCCCGCAGCAAGTTACTCCTGTTGGTCGGCGGGCGCGGCGGCGGCCACGCCGGTCGGCACGTCGCCGAGGTCGGTCCGCTCGATCTCGCGCGTCTCGTAGGCCTCGAGGACGTCGCCCTCCTTCACGTCGTTGAAGCCCTCGAGGAGGATGCCGCACTCGAACCCCGCCTGGACCTCGCGTACGTCGTCCTTGAAGCGCCGGAGGCTCGCGATCGTCGTCTCGTAGATGATCGCGCCGTCGCGCACGACGCGCACCTGCGCGTTGCGGCGAAGGACGCCGTCGCGGACGTACGAGCCCGCGATGACGCCGAGCCGGGACGCCCGGAAGAGAGCGCGCACCTCGGCCTCGCCGAGGCGCTCCTCGACCTGCTCCGGGGCGAGCATGCCGACGAGGGCGCGCTCGATGTCCTCGGTGAGCTGGTAGATGACGCGGTAGGTCCGGAGATCGACGCCCTCGCGCTCGGCCGCCTCGCGGGCGTCCGGGTTCGGCCGCACGTTGAAACCGAGCACGATCGCGTTCGACGCCGACGCGAGCATGACGTCGCCTTCCGTGATCGCGCCGACGCCGGTGTGGATCACGTTCACGCGCACCTCGGGGTGGCGGATCTTCGCGAGCTCGCCCGACACCGCCTCCACCGAGCCCTGGACGTCGGCCTTCACGATCACGTTCAGGTCCTGGACGACGCCCTCCTCCATCCGCTCGAAGAGCTCCTCGAGCGAGACGCCCTTCTTCGCGCCGCGCGCGAACTGCTCGGCCCGGACCCGCTGGCCACGCAGGCCCGCGAAGTGGCGCGCTTGGCGGTCGTTCTCGACCACGCGCGCTTGCTCGCCGGGGTTCGGTGCCTTGTCGAAGCCGAGGATCTCGACGGGAGTCCCGGGGGCGGCCTCCTTCAGCCGCTCTCCGCGGTAGTCGTGGAGCGCGCGCACCTTCCCCCACGCGTCGCCCGCGACGATCGCGTCGCCGACGCGCAGCGTGCCGCGCTGGATCAGCATCGTCGCGACCGGGCCGCGCCCAACGTCGAGGCGGCTCTCGATGATCGGCCCCGACGCTTCGGCCTTGGGGTTCGCCGTCAGCTCGAGCTCCGCGTCCGCGACGAGGAGGATCTTCTCGAGCAGCTGGTCGATTCCGTCGCCCGATTTCGCCGAGACGTCGGCGAACTGGATCGTGCCGCCCCACTCCTCGGGCTGCAGGCCATGCGTGACGAGCTCCTGGCGGACGCGCGTCGGGTTTGCCTCCGGCTTGTCGATCTTGTTCACGCTCACGACGATCGGGACGCCCGCCGCCCGAGCGTGGTTGATGGACTCGACGGTCTGCGGCATGACGCCGTCGTCCGCGGCGACGACGAGGACGGCGATGTCCGTCACCTTCGCCCCGCGCGCGCGCAGGGCCGTGAAGGCCTCGTGGCCGGGCGTGTCGAGGAACGTGATCAGGCGGCCGTCGCTCCGCGCCTGATAGGCGCCGATGTGCTGCGTGATCCCGCCCGCCTCCTGCTCGACGACTGCGGACTCGCGGATCCTGTCGAGCAGGGTCGTCTTGCCGTGGTCGACGTGGGCCATGATCGTCACGACCGGAGGGCGCGGGGCGAGGTCTTCCTCGGCGTCCTCGTAGACCTCGGGCTCGAGCTCTTCCTCGTCGGCGTGCTTGATCTCGACCTCGCGCTCGAGCTCGGCGGCGATGAGCTCGATCGCCTCGTCGGTCAGGGACTGCGTGATGGTGACCATCTCGCCGATCCCCATCATGATCTTGATGATCTGAGGGACCGGAACGCCGAAGGCGGCGGAGACGTCCTTGACGGTCGCGCCCGAGTTGATCCGGACCGGGCCGGTCGGCTGCTGGACGGGCGGCTGCGGTTCCCGCGGCTTGGGCGGAGCCCCGTCGCGCTGGCGCTGGTCGGGACGCGGGCGCGCGGCCTGCGAGTCGATCACCACGCGACGGCGGCGCCGGCCGGCACCGCCCCCGCCGCGGGGGCGAAACGGTCGCTGCGGTCGGTCGGCCATCGCTCTAGCCTAGCCCTCCTCGAAAGTGGCTTTCAATCCGCTCGGGACGGCGACGGTGCGCCGCAGCGTGCGCGCGAACGCCCGCCGCGACTCCGCGCGCTCGAAGCAGACGAGCCGCCGGCACGTGTATGCCCCCCGCCCCGGAGCGCGGCCAACTGCGTCCAGCGTCAGCTCCCGGCCGCGCGCGACGAAGCGCACGAGCTCGCCCTGCGGCGCCTTGCGCCCGCAGCCGACGCAGGTCCGGATCGGCTGCGCCATCACGACGCGGCAGCAGCCTCACCCTCCTTGACGGCCAGCTCGCGGTGGGCCGGGATGCCGCAGTACCGCGAGCCAGGGAGCGCCGTGTTCGGGCACCGCTTGCCGGTCGACATGATCGCGGAGCACCTCCCGGAGAACTCCTCGTCCTCCTCCCCGCCGTACGCGGCTTCCGCCTCTGCGCGGGCGAACTCGGTCTCGGATTCGATGTCGATCTTCCAGCCCGTCAGACGCGCGGCCAGGCGGGCGTTCAGCCCCTCCTTGCCGATCGCGAGCGAGAGCTGGTCGTCGGGGACGATCACCGTCGTCTCGCGCGACTCGTCGTCCACGAGCACCTCGCGCACCCGGGCAGGCGAGAGCGCCTTCGCGATGAAGCGCGCCGGCTCGGGGTTCCACGGGATGATGTCGATCTTCTCGCCCCGAAGCTCCGAGACCACCATGCGAACGCGCGAGCCGCGCGGGCCGACGCACGCGCCGACCGGGTCGACGCCCTGGGCGTGCGACTCGACGGCGATCTTGGAGCGGTAGCCCGGCTCGCGCGCGACGCCCCTGATCTCGACGAGCCCGTCGGCGATCTCCGGCACCTCGAGCTCGAAGAGCGTCTTGATGAGCTCGGGATCCCGGCGCGAGAGGATGACCTGCGGGCCCTTCGTGCCCGAGCGGACCTCCGTGATCACGGCCTTGATGCGGCTTCCCTGCTCGTAGCGCTCCCCGTCGACCTGCTCGGAGCGCGGCAGGAGGGCCTCGACCTTGCCGAGGTCGACGAGCACGTTGTTGCGGTCGCCCGCCTGCTGGACGATGCCGGTCACGACTTCGCCGACGCGATCCTTGTACTCCTCGTACATCATCTCGCGCTCCGCCTCGCGGATCCGCTGGAGGATCACCTGCTTGGCCGTCTGCGCGGCGATGCGCCCGAAGTCGTGGGGCGTGACGTCCGTCCGGGTCATCTGTTCG
>DASZKB010000200.1:0-9213 GCA_035947475.1 Gaiellaceae bacterium
GTTCGCCTTCACCGGGATCCCGTACAGCTCGTCCTCGACCGTCCCAAGGTCGATCCAGCCCTGCGCGTAGTTCTGGTTGATGGCCTCGATGTTGACGCCGACGTCCTCGAACGTCTGCAGGTCGCCCGCGAGCGCCCAGTCCTGCATCGGCCCCGGCCGCGGGATGATCGCCACCATCGGCGGGTTCCCCGCCGCGAGCCGCGTCCGGATGACGGTCTCGAAGTCTTCCTGCTGCTCGTATTTCGTCCTGATCCCCGTCTTCTGGGTGAAGCCGTCGAGGACCTTCTGGAACGCGTCGCGCTCGCTGCCGCCCCAGAGCGAGATGATCGTGATCGAGCCTGTGAACCTCTCGCCCTGGCCGCCCTCGCCTTCCCCGCCGTCGTCACCGCCGCCGCAGCCTGCCGCCACGAGGGCGAGCACGCCGACCAGCGCGGCGAAGAACATGAAGAGCCATGACTTTCGTTTCACTCCTTGTCTCCTTCCCTCTCCCGTTCGCAGTGTCTAACCGGTTTTCTCTTGTCCGTCGTAGATCCCGGCACCCGACTCGGGATCGAAGAAGTGGAGCGCCTCGGCGGCGACGGCGACTTCAGCCGTCTCGAGCTCGCGCACCTGCGTCCGCGGGTCGAAGCGCCCGATCAGCGTGGCCTCGTTCTGCTGCCCGACCTCCTCGATCGCCCGCTCGTCGCCGAGGTCGCGGACGAGCTCGCGGACGTCCTCCGTCTGCGCCGGCGTCGCCTGGAGCGTGAAGTGCACCATTATCTCGGCGCCCAGCGCTTCGCGGAGAACGACCTTGCCGCGGATCCGCCGCTCCGGGGGCGCGTCCTCGACCGAGGCGTCCTCGAGATCCTCGGGGCGGATCCCCACGATCACGTTTCGTCCCTCGTACGCGCCGAGACCCGGCCGCTTGCGCAAGCAGCCCTCGCCGAGGTCGACGCGGTGCTCGCCGAAGAGGACCGCCATCCCGCCGTTCGAGCGCTCGAGGGTCGCCTCGAGCAGGTTCATCGCGGGGCTTCCGATGAAGCCGCCGACGAAGAGGTTGACCGGGCGGTCGTAGAGCTCCTGCGGCGGGGCGACCTGCTGGAGCTCGCCCTTTCGCATCACCGCCACGCGGTCTCCCATCGTCATCGCTTCGACCTGGTCGTGCGTCACGTAGATGGTCGTCGTCCCGAGATCGCGCTGGAGCCGCGCGATCTCGGCGCGCATCTGCACGCGCAGCTTCGCGTCGAGGTTCGAGAGCGGCTCGTCCATGAGGAAGGCCTGCGGCTGCCGCACGATCGCGCGGCCCATCGCCACGCGCTGCCGCTGACCGCCGGAGAGCGCGCGCGGCTTCTTGTCGAGGAAGTTGTCGAGCCCGAGCGTTGTAGCCGCGTCGCGGACCCTCTTGTCGATCTCGTCCTTGGAGACCTTCTGGAGACGAAGCGGGAACGCCATGTTGTCGTAGACCGAGAGGTGCGGATAGAGCGCGTACGTCTGAAACACCATCGCGATGTCGCGATCGCGCGGCGCGACGGCGTTGACCACTCGGTCGCCGATCTTCAGAACCCCTTCGGAGATGTCCTCCAGGCCTGCGGCCATCCGAAGCGCCGTCGACTTTCCGCACCCCGACGGGCCGACGAGCACCATGAACTCGCCGTCCTCAATGGCGAGATCGAGATCGGAAACCGCCCTCGTTCCGTCGGGGTAGATCTTCGCTACATCCTCGAACGTGACTCCTGCCACGGCAAAACCCCCTCTCCGGTCTGCGCTTCCTTACCACTTAGACGCAATCGCTGTCAAAAGGGTGGCCGCCGCCTAGACTCGCTTCCGTGCAGACGCGAAGCATCGCCGTCCTCGAGGGCGACGAAACCGGGCAGGAGCTCCTCGAGGAGGCTCTCCGCGTCCTTACGCCCGAGACGATCGGCGTGGAGCTCGAGTTTCGGCGCTACGACCTCTCGCTCGAGTCGCGACGGGCGACGCAGAACGGGGTCGTGCACGAGGCGGCCGCCGCGATCCGCGAGGCCGCCCTCGGGCTCAAGGCGGCGACGATCACGCCGGAGGGCGCCGGGGACGTCGGGAGCCCCAACCGGATCCTCCGCGAGGAGGTCGGCGGCCACGTGATCGTGCGGACGGGGCGCCGCATCCCGGGCGTCGTCCCCATCGGGGGCGCTCACCACCCGATCTCGGTCGTACGGATGGCGGTCGGCGACGCGTACGGCGCGAAGGAGTGGCGCGAAGGCGAGGGCGAGGACGAGGTCGCCTACCGGACGGCCCGGATCGAGCGGCGCGTCTGCCGCGCGGTGGCGGAGTTCTCCTTCCGACACGCCGAGCGGACGCACGCGAAGGTCTTCGGCGGACCGAAGTACACGGTGAGCCCCGTCTATGAGGGGATGCTGAAGGAGGAGATGGACGCGGCCGCTGAGCGCCACTCGCACGTCCCGTACGAGCCGCAGCTCATCGACGCGACGTTCGCGCTTCTGATCAGCGCGGCCGGCGACCCGCTCGTGATTCCCTCGTTGAACCGCGACGGCGACATCCTCTCCGACCTCGTCCTGCCGCTCTTCGGCTCGATCGCGGGCTCGGAGTCGCTCCTCGTCGCGTTCAACGAGGACTACACGCCGCGCGCGCTCATGGCCGAGGCGGCGCACGGCACCGCGCCGGCGCTCTACGGAAAGAACGTCGCGAACCCAATGGCGATGATCCTGGCCGTCGCGGCGCTCCTTTCCCACATCGACGACGGCGACGCGCGGGCGGCCGGCCGGGCGATCCGCGAGGCGTGCATGGAGGCAGTCGCCGCGGGCGTCCGGACGGCGGACCTCGGCGGGCACGCTTCGACGACCGAGTTCACCGACGAGGTGATTCAGCGCACGGCGTCGAAGCTGGAGGTCTGGGAGACGATCGGGGAGGCCTGACCCCCGAGCCGCGCTCAGCGCTGGTCTAGCGGAGGGTTCTGAACGTTGTGCTCGGCGGCGTACTCGTCGGTGAGCCGGTTGACGACGTCCATGCCCTCGCCGTAGGCGTAGTTGATCTTGACGAAGGGCTCCCATTTGTCGGGGAGCGCATCCTCCGGGAAGATCGCCTCGACCGGGCACTCGGGCTCACAGGCGCCGCAGTCGATGCACTCCTCCGGGTCGATGACGAGGATCCGGTCGGCTTCGTGGATGCAGTCGACGGGGCAGACATCGACGCACGAGCGGTCTTTGATGTCGATGCAGGGCTCGGCGATGATGTACGTCATCGCCGGCGATTCTACGTAACGAGTTCCTCGACGAGCTCTGGCGCGCGCTCCGCGAGCGCCGAGCGGACGACGACGCGGTCGAAGCCCGCCGCCTGACCGGCGCGGAGCCCCGCCGTGTCCGTGTGGTTGGTGAAGCCGAGAATCGGGATGTCCGGCCACTCCTCGGCCACCTCGTCGGGGTCGACCCGGGCGATGTCGACGATGACGAGGTCGGGCGGGTCGATCGAGTCCGTCGTGACGAGCTTGTGGCGTTCGGCTAGCAGGGCGTCGAGCTTCCCGCGAAAGTAGAGATCGACCCCAGCCACGAGGATCGTCGCCACGCGGGGAGGGTACCACCCCGTGATTGGCTAGCCTAGCCGCGTGTCGGACCGCGTCGAGCTCGATCTCGAGCGCGGGCTCGACCTGATCGAGCGCGGCGAGTACTTCGCCGCCCATGAGGCGCTCGAGGACGCGTGGCGGGCGGCTGCCCCCGCCGAGCGAGACTTCTTCCAGGGGCTCGTCCACGTCGCGGTCGCCTGGTACCAGGCAGGCCGCGGGAACCGCGTCGGCTGCGAACGTCAGCTCGAGAAGGCTCGGCGCCGCCTCTCCGGATACGCGCCGGCTCACCGGGGGCTCGACGTCGACCACCTGCTCGCCCAAGTCGGCGCTGCGCGGGGAGCGTTCCCCGCTCTGCGGCCCGCCCGGGTACGCCGCCTCTAGACCCCGATTCCGGTGAAGTCGAAGACCCGGTTGACGGCCACGTTCAGCCACCAGAAGCGGTCGAAGAAGAGGAGGAGCCCCACCGCGACGAGGAGAGCCCCGCTGACGATCCGCACCTCGCGGTAGCGGTCACGCAGCCAGCGGAAGGCGCCGAGGACGCGCGTGAAGCCGACGCCGACGAGCAGGAACGGGACGGCGAGGCCGCCCGAGTAGACGAGGAGAAGGAACGATCCCTGCACGACCGTCCGCGACTCGCTCGCCAAGGCGAGGATCGACGCGAGCACCGGCCCGATGCAAGGGGCCGCGCAGACGCCGAACGCCGCACCGAGGAGCGCGCTCGAGCCGCGCCGGCGCGCGCCTTCGACGAGCTCGGGCGCGGCGAGCCGCTCGAAAAGGGGCAGCGGGAGAAGCCCCATGAACGCGAACCCCAGGACGACGACGACGAGGCCGGCGACCGCCAGAAGGATCTCGCGGTTCTCGGCGAGGAGGCCTCCCGCCGCCCCGGCCGCCGCGCCGAGCGCGACGAACACCACGGTGAAGCCCGCGATGAAAGGGAGGCTCGCGACGACGACCCGGCGGCCTGTCACGCCGGGCTGCCCGCCTGTCACGGCCGAGAGGTAGGCGGGCACGAGCGGGAGAACGCACGGCGTCGCGAAGGAGAGAAGGCCCGCTGCGAACGCGAGCGGGATCTTCGCGGCCACGACCGGCCGGTCCTATCCTTCGAAGCGGGCCAGCTCCTCGTCGAGCCGGCGCTCGAGCTCGGGATCGAGCGAGACGCGGCCGTTCGAGGAGGGGTCAGCCGCGCGCTCCCGCTTCTCGCCTCCGGCCCAGCGCCACGCGAGGAAGCCGAGGACGAGCGCGGCGGCGAGCGCGCCGCCGATGGGAAGCAGCCAGGCGAGGAGGTTGAACCCCTCCGCGGGCGGGGCGGCCAGGACGCCTTCGCCGAACTCGGCGACGAGCCTCTCCCTCACCTCCGCCTTCGTATCGCCGGCCGCGTGCCGGGCCCGGATGAAGGCGCGCATCCGGTCGGCGACCGGCGCGTCGGACATCGCAAGCGTCGTCTGGCAGGTCGGGCAGGTGAGCTCGCGCTCGAGCTCGTCCGGGGTCCAGCCCGTGTGAGCCGCAAGTGCGGGAGTCGCGAGGGCGAGCGCGAGCAGGCCGGCGGCGAGAATGGCGCGCATCACGACGTGAGCGCGAGCTCGATGTTCCGCTCGAGCTGCTCCTCCGTCACCGGCCCTTGCACTCGCTCGCCGACCAGGTTGCCGCTCTTGCCGACGAACCACGTCTCCGGGAACCCGTTCCAGCCGTAGCGCCCGAGCGTGTACCCCCGCGCGTCGTGCACGATCGGGTAGGTGATGCCGAAGCGTTCGACGAAGCGGCGGGCGTCGCTTCTGAAGTCCTGCGCGTCGACGCCGATCACGACCACGCCGCGGTCACGCCAGCGTTCCCACGCCCCTTGAAGCCGCGGCGCCTCCTCCTCGCACGGCTCGCACCAGGAGGCCCAGAAGTTGATCACGACAGCCTTCCCCTCGAGGGAGGAGAGACGGAGCGTCCCCGAGCGGTTCAGGAGCGGCAGCTCGAAGTCCGGCGCCGCGGGCGCCTCGCCCGCCTCGACCGCCTCCGCCAGCCCGCGCGCCTCGTCGGTCGAGAGGACGCGCCACGTCAGGACGGCGAAGAGGAGCGCGATCACGGCGATCGCGCTTCCCTGCAGAAGAAACCGTGCGCGTCTCGCCATTCGCGGCGAGTGTAGCCCGGCGCTCGCGCGCTACGCGCGCTACGCGCGCACGATGAAGACCGTCGTCCCGACGCTCACGCGCTCGAAGAGCCACTCGGACTCGCGGATGTACATCCGGATGCAGCCGTGGGACGCCGCGGTCCCGATCGTCTCGGGATTCGGGGTGCCGTGGATCCCGTACCCGTACGCGGAGAGCCCCATCCAGCGGGTGCCGAGCGGGTTCCCCGGGCCGGGCGGGACGGGGCCGAGGCCGCGCGCCCAATCCGAGTCGGGCGGGTTCCACGTCGGATTCCTCTCCTTCGTCGCGATCGTGAAGCGCCCGAGCGGCGTGGGGTAGGCCGGCATCCCCACCGCGATCTTGAACGTGCGCCAGTGCGCCATGCCGTCGTAGAGGTACAGGCGGCGCGAGCCCCGCCTGATGACGATCACGGCGCCGAAGTTCGAGCGCGTCACGCTCGGCCGGATGAGGTTCACGCGAAGCGCGAGCGGGCCGCGCGCGTGGCGCCGGAGCGCGCGCGCGACCGTCCGGGTCATCACCCGCTGCCTCAGGTCGATCCCCACCCTCGCCTTCGTGATGAACGGCCGCAGCCTCCTGAGGCCGACGAGGCGCGAGCTCCGCGCCGGGCGCGAGACCGCACGCTCGAGGTACGCGACATACGTACGGATCCGCCTGGCACGGATGCCGACCCCGAGCGGGACGCGTTCCCCGGGCCACGCGGCGAGCGCGCGCTCCACGGCCGTCGAGACGTGCGCGACGGCGCCGAGGCGGGCGGGCGTCGCGCGCCAGCGCCGGTTTCGGAACGCGAACGTCATCGGCCGGTCGAACGCGGTCCGCACCGTGACAGTCGCCTGCTCCGCCGTCATCCCGCCCACGGGGACGGCCGCGATCGTGACGCCCTCGGCGATCGTCGGCGGGGGTGGCGGTGCGACGGGCGGCGGCGGTGGGGCCGGGGCCGGCGGCAGCTGTTGCGCGCCCGCGGGCGGCGCCACGATCGCGGCGAGCACAGCCGCAGGAAGAAGGCGCCGCATCAAGCTCATAGGCGATTTTAGACGGAAAACCCGCCGAAAACTACGCCTAAGGGGCGGTCGGGAGAAGCTCCTCGTCGAGCTCGCCCCCGCGCGCGACGTGCTCGATGATCATGCGGTCGATCAGCCACTCGACGGGGGCCCGGTCGTCGGTCATCGGGCGCGCGTTCGAGCGCACCGGCTCGACGTCACCGGTGAACAGCGGGACGAGCGGCGCCGCCTCCGGGGCGGCCCGGCGCACGCGCCCGACCAGGTCGGCGCGCGCGACCGGCCGGTCGAACCCGAGCAGGAGCTCGTTGAAGCGGAGCGGCTGCCACCGCCACGCCTGGGGAAATGCGGCGAGCACCGTGCTCCCGATCGCGTCCGGGAGGCGACGGTCGCCCGGTACGGTGGCGACGTTGAGGGCCAGGACCCCGCCCGGCGTCAGCCGCTCGCGCGCGAGAGCGAAGAACTCCTCCGTCGCCAGGTAGAACGGGATGTACGGCTGCCGGTAGGCGTCGACCACGATCACGTCGTAGCGCTCGTCGGTGAGCTCGAGGTACGGCCGGCCGTCGGCGGTGATGACGCGGAGGTTCGGGTTGTCCTCGAGCCCCATGAGGCGGCTCCCCGCCTCGCTGACGGCCGGGTCGATCTCGACGCCGTCCACCCGGATGTCCGGGTAGAGCTCGCCGTAGGCCCGCGCGACCGTGCCGCCGGCGTTCCCGATCACGAGCACGCGCTCGACCGGGCGGCCGACGAGCGGCGGGACGAGGAGGAACATATCCCACGCCCCGCCCGTGAGCACCGAGCCCTCGTGCCAGACCGAGTGCGCAGCGATCCCCTCGTTCAGGCGCAGCGAGCGCGAGCCGTCCGACCGTTCGACCACCTGCACGTACTGGTAGCTCGACTCGCTCTCGTAGAGGAGGCCCTCGCTCGGCTTGATCGTGCCGGCCGGGACGAAGAGGAGCCCGGCGACGAGGGCGGTCGCGACGTGCCACCGCGCCCCGAGAAGGAGCGCGGCGGCGAGCGCGAGGAGCACCGCCGCGCCGATCATCGTCCGTTGCGTCCCGGCGAGCGGGATCGTGACGATGGCCGAGAGGAACGTGCCGACGATGCTCCCGACCGTAGAGAGCGCGTAGAGCCGGCCCGCCACGGTGCCCGCCTCGCCGACGTCCTCGAGCGCGAGCCGGATCGCGAACGGCGAGACGGCGCCGAGGAGCGTGACCGGCACGGCGAACAGGGCGAGGGCGGCGAAGAAGGACCCCACCACCGCGCCCACGGACACGGCGTCAAGCCCCCGGACCGCCAGGTCGAGAATCGGTCGCGCGACGAACGGCGTCGCGGCGACCACGACGGCCGCGACGAGGACCATCGCGCCGAGGAGGCGCGGCTCCGGCCGGCGGTCGGCGACCTTCCCGCCCAGCCAGTAACCGAGCGAGAGGTACACGAGGATCAGCCCGATGATGTTCGCCCATACGATCGTCGAGTTTCCGAAGTACGGGGCGAGCAGGCGCGAGGCGGCGATCTCTGTCGCAAGCGTCCCGGCCCCGCCCGTGAAGACGACGACGCCGAGCCGGAGGCGCGACGGGCGCCACGAATGAACCGAGCTCACTGCGACTTACTGTGCCAACCGGATGACGACGACCGCGCAGTCGTCCGCGAGCTCTCCGCCCGAGAAGGCGCGACACTCGGCGAGGATCGCCTCCGCGAGCTCCTGCGCGGTGAGGCCGCGGAGCGACCGCAGGAGCGCGTCGAGCCGCTCCTCGCCGTACATCTCGCCGCGGCGGCGCGCCTCGACGACGCCGTCGGTGTAGAGGACGACCGTGCCGCCGGGCGGGAGGTCGACCCGCTCCTCCGGGTACTCCTGGTCGGGCTCGATCCCGAGAGCGAGCCCGCCCGGCGCGAGCGACGAGACGACGCCGTCAGGCGAGACGACGCGGATCGGCGGGTGACCCGCGCTTGCGCAGCGGACCTCGCCGCCTTCCCCGTCGACGAGCAGGTAGAGCATGGTGATGAACTTCCCGACCGCGATCTCCTCGAGGACGACCTCGTTCGCGCGCGCGAGGAACGCCGACGGCTCGGGGTGGCTGCGCGCGAGCGCCCGGAACGCGAACTTGGCGAGCGCCATGTCGGCCGCCGCCTGGATCCCCTTCCCGGTCACGTCGCCGAGCACGACGGCGAGCGTGCCGTCCTCGAGGGACAGGAAGTCGTAGACGTCGCCGCCCACGTCCAGCCGCGCGGACGACTGGTAGACGTGCCCGACCTCGACGCCCGGAACGGGCGGGAGCTCCTGCGGGAGCAGCGAGCGCTGCATCTCGTCCGAGAAGTCCTTCTGCTGCTGGTAGAGGCGCGCGTTGTCGATCGCGAGCGCCGCCTGCGGCGTCAGGTTCATCGCGGCCGCGACCGACTCGCGCTCGAGCGGCCGCGCCGGGTCGAGCGAGAGGAGCGTGATCGTGCCGAGCACCTCGCCCGTCGCCGTCATCGGCAGCACCGCGGCCGTCGAGCCTTTCAGGAGAAAGGGGGCGAGCGGCCGGTGGGCGTCCGACTCGCGCGCGGTCTC
>DASZKB010000201.1:0-4597 GCA_035947475.1 Gaiellaceae bacterium
CGCCGCCGGCGCCGAACTCACCCGCGTGACGAAGATCGCGCTCGCGCTCGCTCGCCCGCAGCCCCTGGCGTTCGCGCTCCCGGCGCGATCGCTCCGCGTGCTCGCGGCCGCTGCGGCGGCAGCGGCTCTCGCAGCGCTAGCGTACGCCGGCGCCACCCGGACGACGCTCTTCGCCGTCGAGCGGATCGACGTCTCGGGCGCGCCGCCGGACGTTGCCCGCGAGATCCGCGCGACGCTCTCGCCGTTTGAGGGCACGAGCCTCGTGCGGCTCGACGAGAAGGAGATCGTCGCGCGCGTGAAGGCGCTCCCATCCGTCCGCGCCGTCGAGTACGACCGCGCGTTCCCCTCCACGCTTCGCCTGGTCGTGCGCGCCGGTGAGGGCGCCTGGCTCGTCTCTGATCGCGGTCGGATCATCCGTCCGGTTGAGCCGGAGTCGTCGCGGGTGCCACGTATACGGTGGCAGGGCGGCACACCGCCCGACCCGGGGACGACGATCGACGACCGCGAGCTCCGCGTCGCGCTCGAGGTGGTCGCGGCGCTCCCCGCCGAGTTCCCCGCGCGGGTCGTCTCGGCGCAAGTCGAGGAGGGGGAGCCCGTGCTCGTCCTGGCGAGCGGGGGCCAGGTCCGGCTCGGCTCGGCCGAGTCGGTCGAGCTCAAGCTCGCGGCAGCTGCACGCGTGCTCGCCGCGCTCCCGGCGGACGAGCGGGCCGGGCTCGCCTATGTCGACGTGAGCGTCCCCGCCCGCGTCGTGGCCTCGCTGAAGTCTCAAGCCGAAAGTTAGACTTTAGACTTTCGCCCGAAAAGCCCTGGAAATACGCGGTTGACAGCCGCGTGCAGTGTGCGTAGGCTCCGGCGCAAGCTCAAGTCGAGCTTCAGACCTCTCCCGAACGTGCGCGATCAATCCGGCAGCTACCTCGCTGTCATCAAGGTCGTCGGCGTCGGCGGCGGCGGCACGAACGCCGTCAACCGCATGGTCGACGCCGGCCTCAAGGGCGTCGAGTTCATCGCCGTCAACACGGACGCTCAGGCGCTGCTCATGTCGGACGCCGATCAGAAGATCCACATCGGCGCGGCGGTCACGCGCGGGCTGGGCGCAGGCGCCGACCCGCAGGTCGGCTTTCAGGCCGCGATGGAGAGTCGCGACGAGCTGAAGGAGGCGCTCAAGGGCGCCGACATGGTCTTCCTCACCGCGGGCGAAGGCGGCGGCACGGGCACCGGCGCGATGCCGGTGCTCGCGGAGATCGCGTCCGAGCTCCGCACGCTCGTCGTCGGCGTGGTGACGCGCCCCTTCACCTTCGAGGGCCGCCGGCGCGGGGCGGTCGCCGAGCAGGGAATCATGGAGCTCCGGAAGAAGCTCGACACGGTCATCATCATCCCGAACGACCGCCTTCTCCAGGTCGTCGAACGGCAGACGTCCGTCGTCGAGGCGTTCCGGATGGCGGACGACGTCCTCCGGCAGGGCGTCCAGGGCATCACCGACCTCATCACGGTGCCGGGGCTCGTCAACGTCGATTTCGCCGACGTCCGGACGATCATGACCGACGCCGGCTCGGCCCTCATGGGGATCGGCGAGGGTGAGGGCGAGAACCGCGCCGCGGAGGCGGCCCGGATCGCCGTCTCCTCCCCGCTGCTCGAGACCTCGGTCGAGGGCGCGACGGGGATCCTCCTGAACGTCACGGGCGGCTCCGACCTCGGCCTCTTCGAGGTCAACGAGGCGGCGGAGGTCGTGACCGGCGCCGCGGACGAGAGCGCGAACGTCATCTTCGGGGCGGTCATCGACGAGGGCATGGCCGGGCGCGTGCGCGTCACCGTGATCGCGACCGGTTTCGACCAGCGGCTGCGGCGCGATCGCATGGACCGGCTCGAGCGGATGGAGAACGAGGGGCAGGAGCAGCCGGCGCGCCCCGCCGAGGGCTTCGACGTGCCCTCGGACATCCTCGAAGTACCGTCGTTCCTTCGCCCGCGATAGCGGCGGCCGCGCTGGTCGGCGCGCCGGGCGCGCTGTAGAAAAGGCGGCACGTGCGCCCGCCGCGTGAGCCGTTTCGCATCAAGATGGTCGAGCCGATCCGCTCGACGACCCGCGTCGAGCGCGAGCGAGCCCTCGCGGAGGCCGGCTGGAACCTCTTCCGGCTCCGCGCCCGGGACGTCGAGCTCGACCTGCTCACGGACTCCGGGACCGGGGCGATGAGCCAGGCGCAGTGGGCGGCGCTTCTCCAGGGGGACGAGTCCTACGCCGGGTCGCAGAGCTTCGAGCGGCTTCGCGACGCGGTGCGAGAGGTGCTCGGCTTTCCGTTCGTCGTGCCCGCACACCAGGGGCGCGGCGCCGAGAGCGTCTTCTTCGGCGCCGTCATCGACCCGGACGAGATCGTGCCGTCCAACGGCCACTTCGACACGACCCGCGCGCACATCGAGATGCGGGGCGGCGTCGCGCTCGACCTGCCGGGGAACGACGCCTCCGACCCGGATCTGGAGGCGCCGTTCAAGGGCGACATGGACACCGCACGCCTCCGCGATCTCCTCGAGGGAGAGGACGGCGCGCGCGTCTCGATCGTGATGCTCACGATCACGAACAACGCGGGCGGCGGCCAGCCCGTCTCGCTCGCGAACGTTCGCGAGGTCGCGAGAATCGCGCACGAGCACGGGAAGAAGTTCGTCCTCGACATCGCGCGGTTCGCCGAGAACGCGTGGTTCGTGCGCGAGCGGGAGGCGGGCTACGAGAACCGTTCCCTCGGCGAGATCGTGCACGAGATGCTCGCGGACGCCGACGCCGTCCTCATGAGCGCGAAGAAGGACGCGCTCGCGAACATCGGCGGCTTCGTGGCCATCCACGAGGACGAGGAGTTCTTCCACCGGCTGCAGGCGCGCGGCGTCGTGTTCGAGGGCTTCCCGCCCTACGGCGGGCTCGCGGGGCGCGACCTGGACGCGATCGCGGCCGGTCTCCGCGAGGTGCTGGACGACGCGTACCTGCGCTACCGGATCGAGCAGGTCGCGTACCTCGGCACGGTGCTCGTCGAAGCGGGCGCTTCCGTCCTCCGGCCGTTCGGCGGGCACGCCGTCTACCTGAACGCCGAGCCGATGCTTCCGCACATCCCGCGCGAGCACTTTCCTGCGCACGCGCTCGCGTGCGCGTTCTACGTGGAAGGCGGCGTGCGCGGTGTCGAGATCGGCTCCGTGATGGCAGGCCGCGATCCGCTCACCGGGGAGAACCGTCATCCGCCGCTCGAGCTCTTCCGGCTTGCCGTTCCACGGCGCGTCTACACGTCCCGGCAGCTCGAGCAGGCCGCGGACGCGGCCGCAGCGATCACGGCCGACCCGGAATCCGCGCAGGGCCTCGAGATCGTCTCCGAGCCGCCGGTCCTTCGCCACTTCACGGCGCGCTTCCGGCTCGCGCCGGAGCGGTCCCGCGAACGAGCCTCTCTATAGGATCTGCGCCCGTGCAGACGCTCCGGCGCACGCCGCTCTACGAGCGCCATGCCGCGCTCGGCGCCCGTCTCATCCCCTTCGTGGGCTGGGAGATGCCGGTCCAGTACCGCTCGATCGTCGAGGAGCATCGCGCCGTCCGGACGACGGCCGGCGTCTTCGACGTCTCACACATGGGGCAGCTCGAGCTCGAGGGCGCCGGGGCGCACGAGTACCTTCAGGCGCGGCTGTCGAACGACCTCGACAGGATCGCGCCCGGGCAGGCGCAGTACACCCTCCTCACGAACGAGCAGGGAGGGATCCTCGACGATCTGATCGCGTACCGGCGAGACGACGAGGAGGTAGCTCTCGTCGTGAACGCCTCGAACGTCGAGCCGGATCACCGGGCGCTCGCTGAGGCGCGGAACGTCTCCGACGAGTGGGCGCTCCTCGCCGTTCAAGGGCCGGAGGCGCTCGAGCGGCTCGGGATCGAGGTCGAGCCGTTCACGTTCAGGGAGGACGCGGTGCTCGGAGTCCGGTGCCTCGTGGCGGGGACCGGCTACACGGGCGAGCGCGGGTGCGAGCTCGGGTGCGCCCCCGAGGACGCGCCCGAGCTCTGGGACGCGATTCTCGAGCGCGGCATCGCGCCCTGTGGGCTCGGCGCGCGCGACACGCTGCGGCTCGAGGTCTGCTACCCGCTCCACGGGAACGACATCTCGCCCGAGCGGACGCCGATCGAGGCCGCGCTGGGCTGGGCTTGCGCGCTCGACAAGGAGTTCGCCGGCGTCGACGTCCTCCGCCGCCAGAAGGAGGAGGGGACCGCCGAGAAGCTGGTCGCCTTCGTGATGGCGGACGGCGGTATCCCGCGCGCCGGGATGCCGATCGCCGAGGGCGGCGAGGTGACTTCGGGGACGCTCTCCCCGATGCTGAACCGCGGCATCGGGCTCGCGTACGTCGACTCGACACTCGCCTCGCCGGGGACGGGAATAACGGTCGACCTCCGAGGCCGGCCTCGCCCGGCGGAGGTCGTGAAGAAGCCGATCTACAAGCGAGAGGACAGCTGAATGGCCGCTCCCGAGACCTACCCGGAGGAGCTCAAGTATCACCGCGACCACGACTGGGCCCGGATCGAAGGCGACACGGCGACGCTCGGGATCACGTGGTACGCCCAGGACGAGCTCGCCGAGCGCGTCCTGGG
>DASZKB010000202.1:0-4288 GCA_035947475.1 Gaiellaceae bacterium
GCGCGCGTCCGATGCCGATGCCGCCGAGCACGCAAACGAGGGCGGCGGCCGGAAGCAGGTAGCGCGCGTTGCCGCTGAAGCCCGCCTCCGTCATCGCGGCGACGAGCGTCACCCAGCCGATGACGACCCCTGCCGCCACGAGGGCGAAGCGCTCGCGCCGCCTGGCCGCGAACGCGACGGCCAGGACGGCCGCCACCTCGAGCGGCAGGACGACCTGCTCGCGAAACCGGTCGAGGAGACCGAGCGCGGGCCTGTCGGACCGGGAGAGGCTCCGCTCGGTTCCCTGGGTCGCGATCTCCTTTCCCGTGAGGGGATCGCCCGACCCCCACCAGTCGGGGCCGAGCCAGAGAATCGGGAGCGCGGCGAGCCCGGCTGCCACGAGCCCTCGCCGCTCGGGATCACGGAGCCAGACGAACGCCCCATAGGCGAGGAGGAAGGGCGCGATCTCGGGGCGGATGAGGGCCGCGCCGCAGCCGAGCGCGAACGCGTGATCGCGCCGCCCGTCGAGGTGGCGCTCGATCGCCCAGAGAACGAGCGCGACCCCGAGCGGCTCGGAGAGGCCGTGCGCGAGGTAGATGAGCCACTCGGTCACGAGCGCGAGGCCGACGGCGGCGCTCGCCCCGGCCACGGGGCCGGCGAACCGAGCGGCCAGGCGGTACGCGAAGACGAGCGCGAGGAGGCCGCCCGCCCGCGCGATGAGGATCCAAAGCTGCGGCGACGCGTCGCCGAACGGGGCGAACGCGGTCGTGAAGACGACCGGGAGCGGCTTCCACGAGGGGCCGTTGCGCGTGTCGAGCTCGAGGGCGAGGATCTCCTTCCCCCAGATCGTCCAGGCCCAGGCGTCGTAGGACGGGAGCGAGGGCAGAACGAGCGAGACCGCGGCAACGCCGAGCGCGGCTGCGACGAGCGCGGCCGTTCCCGTCAGGCGCGTGCGGAGGGCAACCGGCCGCCGGTGGGCGACGACACGGCGTCTAGGCTCCGCTACGGAGTGGGCGGGGAGAGGCACGGTACAGGTCCGGGACGCGCGTACGTCCTGTGGATTCTGGTGCTTGCCGCCCTCTGGGGCGCCTCGTTCATGTTCATCAAGGTTGCCGTGGACGAGATCGAGCCGACCGCGATGATGGCGGCGCGGCTCCTACTGGCCGGCGCGATCCTCCTGGCGATCCTCATCGCGCGGACCGGTCTCCGCGTCGCAGCGGCCGAGGTGCGGGCGGCCGGATACGGCGCTTTCGTGCTGGGCGCGATCAACGGCGCCGTCCCGTTCACGCTCATCGCGTGGGGCGAGAAGCACGTCGACTCCGGCATCGCGGGAATCGCGAACGCGTCGGTTCCGATCTTCGTCGCACTCCTTGCGCTCAGGTTTCGCGCGAGCGAGCGCGTGACGGGCCTCCGCCTCGCCGGGATCGTGGTCGGGATCCTCGGCGTCGCCGTGCTCGCCGGCCTCGATCCCGAAGGGACCTGGTGGACCGTCGCCGGAACGCTCGCCGTCGTGGTCGCGTCCCTCTCCTACGCGTCCGCCCTGCTCTACACGCAGCACCGGTACCCCGAAGCCGCGCCGCTCGTCCTCGCCACGGCGTCGACGCTCGCAGGAGCAGTGGTCCTCTGGCCACTCGCGGCGTTCCAGCTGCCGCGCGAGGTGCCGAGCTGGGAGGCGCTCGGATCGGTCGCCGCGCTCGCGGTCCTCGCCACCGTGATCGGCATCCTCATCTACTTCCGCATGCTGGCCGCGTACGGCGCGTCGCGGACGTCGCTCGTCACCTACCTCCTGCCGCCGTTCGCCGTCTTCTACGGCGTGGTCCTTCTCGGCGAGCCGCTCACGCTGAACGCCGTGCTCGGGCTGGCGCTCATCCTCGTCGGCGTCGCGCTCGGCTCGGGTGTCGTCCGCCTCCCCCGCCGCGAGCCGGTGGCGGCGACGCCGCGCGCGTAGCGACACTTTCGTTTCTCGCTCGAGCGGGAGTCGTGCCGTCTCGCGACACACGCGCGCGCAACGCGGGCGTACGCTCGTGCCATGGCGGCGAAGGCGGCAACCCCATGGGGAGACGCGGCGGTGGTCGACGAGGTGGCGCTTCCCCAGCGCGCCGGTGACAAGCGGTTCTCCTCGATCGTCCAGCTGCTCGAGCGGCCCGGAGGCGAGCGGCTCGTGCGCTTAGCGTACGCCACGGACGGGACGGCCCGCCGCGGGCCGGTAACGCTGCGGGCGAGCGACGTGGCGCGGCTCTGCGAGGCCGTTCGCGACCACCCGCTTCTGGCCGAGACGCTCGGACTCGGGGAGGTGGTGGCGCGGTAGGGTTAGCGCGCTTTGGGGGTCCTGGCGGTCCTCGGCTGGGTCGCCGTCATCGGCGTGACGGTCCTCCTATGCGTTGGTCTGTTCGTGCTCGGCTTCGCCGCGCCGGGGCGCGGCTGGCGGGCGGAGCGCGGCGTCCACCAGGCGCTCTTCAAGGGCGAGAACAAGGCCGGAGACAAGGCCCCCAACGCGGTCGACGGGTGGGTCCGGAAGCCGTTCGAGACCTCGCGGAAGGCGACGGGGAAGAGCGCTGAAGCCGGCCGGAAGAGCCGCTTCAGGCTCCCGTTCTAGGGGCAGCGGCTAGGCCGCGGCGGCGAGCGTGCGCTCGCGGACGGCGGCGACCAGCGACCCGAGCACGAGCGCGCCGTCCGTCGAGCCGAGCAGCGGATCGACGGCGTGCTCGGGGTGCGGCATCAATCCGAGCACGTTCCCGTCGGCGTTCACCACGCCCGCGATGTCTCGCTCGGACCCGTTCGGGTTCTCGTGCTCGCCGTAACGAAAGACGACCTGCTCCTCGGCAAGCGCGGCGGGCGCGTAGAAGCAGCCGTCGCCGTGCTTCACGGGGATCGTGAGCGTCTGCCCGGGGGAGCAGAGGGACGTGAAGGGAGTGTCGCGGCGGGTGACGCGCAGCGAGACGTCGCGGCAGACGAACGAGAGGGAGGCGTTCGGGCGGAGCGCGCCTGGGAGAAGCCCCGCCTCGCAGAGGATCTGGAAGCCGTTGCAGATGCCGAGCACGAGGCCGCCTTCGGTGGCGAACGCACGGACCGCCCGCATCACGGGTGCGAAGCGGGCGATCGCCCCCGAGCGCAGGTAGTCCCCGTACGAGAACCCGCCCGGGAGGACGACCGCGCCGACCCGCGGCAGGGCGGTGTCCGCGTGCCAGACGAGCACCGAGTCCGCCCCCAGCGCCGAAAGCGCCCACGCCGCGTCGCGGTCGTCGTTCGACCCGGGGAAGACGACGACGCCGATGCGGGGCCGCTCGCTCACCGGCCGTTCTCGACGAGCTCGATCTCGAAGCTCTCGATGAGCGGGTTGGCGAGAAGTTCTTCACACATGCGCTCGACGTCCGCGCGCGCCTCCGCCGGGCTCGCCGCCTCGATCTCGAGGTCGACGACGCGTCCGACGTGCGCCTCGCCGACCCGGAAGCCGAGCTGGCGGAGCGAGCTCCCCACCGCCTGCCCCTGCGGGTCGAGGATGCCGCGCTTCGGCCGGACGAGCACGACCGCCCTCATGCGAGCACGACCTCGGGGTCGGCGAGGTAGTCGTCGAACGGGATGCCGGTGAGGCGCTCGAACGCCTCGACGTAGCGCTCGCGGGTACCCGAGACGACGTCGGCGGGAAGCGGCGGGCCGGGCGGTTGCTTGTCCCATTCGAGGGCCTCGCCCCAATCGCGAACGTACTGCTTGTCGAACGACGGCTGCGCGCGGCCCGGTTCATATTCGTCGGCCGGCCAGAACCGAGACGAGTCAGGCGTGAGCGCCTCGTCCGCGAGGACGAGCGTGCCGGCCCGGTCGAGGCCGAACTCGAACTTCGTGTCGGCGATCAAGATGCCGCGGTCGGCGGCGTAGGCCGACGCGAAGGCGTAGAGCTCGAGCGCGACGCGCTCAACTTCGGCGAGGAGCTCGACGCCGACGAGCTCGGCGGCGCGCTCCCGGTCGATGTTCTCGTCGTGACCCTCCTTCGCCTTCGTCGCCGGGGTGAAGATCGGCTCCGGAAGCTGCGCCGACTCTCGCAGGCCGGCCGGGAGCGCATGGCCGCACACCGCGCCCGTGGCGACGTAGTCCTTCCACCCGGACCCGGCCAGGTAGCCGCGGACGACGCACTCGATCGGGAGCATCTCGAGCCGCTGCGCCTCGGTCGAGCGTCCGTCGGAGCGAAGCGCAAGCAGGTGGTTTGGGACGAGGTCGGCCGTCCGCGCGAACCAGAACGCCGAGAGCCCTGTCAGAACGCGCCCCTTGTCCGGTATCTCGGTGGGGTGAACGACGTCGAACGTCGAGATCCGGT
>DASZKB010000203.1:0-6171 GCA_035947475.1 Gaiellaceae bacterium
CTCGGCCGACACGCGGGCGGGGCCCGTCTCTTGCTCGCGCGCGAGCAACCGGAGCGCCTCGGCCGCCGTCAGCGCGGCGGCACCCGGCGAGGCGCCCGGATCCAGACCCGCCTGAGGGTCGTCGCGAAGCCACGCGTACGCCGAGACCGCGGTGACCGCGGCGAGAAACGCCGCCGCCCCGGCGAGCGTGGCGCGGGTTCGAACCGGGACGACCGGGACGACGGACGACAACGGCGATCGGCGGCGAGCCGCGCTCGGCGGCCGCTCGAACGGCGGGGCGTCGGCGCGCGGGCGGGGCGACGGACCGAGCCAGGGCAAGCCCTGCGCGCGTAAGGCACATTCGAACGAATCGAACGACTCGGCTCGGCCGGGCACGACGAGCTGATAACCCCGATCGTCGAATTCACGGCCACAGACGCTGCAGTTCACGGTCGACGAGTTGTAGACGAGGCCTCGGATGCGGGTTCGAGGCCATCGGGGAGGCGCATGCGAGCGCTGACGGGGATCGCGCTAGTCGCCGTCGCCGCCGCGACGCATCTCGTCGGCGGCCTCGCGGCCGCGCTCGTGCGTCCGGCGGCGAAGAGAGTCCGCTTCCTCGCGGGTCGGCTGGGCGGGCGGCTGGTCTACCGCGACTGTGTCCCCGCCCATTCCTGCCGCGTCGAGCTCCTCCTCGTCCGCCGCCGCGTCGCGCGCCTGGCTGAGCTTCCGTCGGAGCTCCTCCGCGCGGGGATCACGCCCGCCCGGCGCGCGCGCTCCGACGACGCGGATGCGCCGGAGAAGAACGCCGCCGATCGCTCCCGCCGCGAGTCCGGCCGCAAGCGTGAGAGTTCGTTTCACCAGCGGCACTCTTCCACGCGGATCGCGCGAGAGGCAAACCGACCTCCTCGCTATACTCGGCTGACTTCCTGTCTCGTCGGGTCGCCGTCCTCCCGAGCGGCGCCGAGAGACGAGGCCGCTAGACCGAGGGAAGGAGGTTCGGGAGCGTGAACCCGTACGAGATTTTGCTCATGCTCGATCCCGAGCTCGCCGAGGACGGCCAGAACGAGACCATCGCGCGCGTGCGCGAGCTCGTGGAGAGCCACAACGGCACGTGGCAGGGCCACGAGCCGTGGGGCCGGCGGAAGCTCGCGTACGAGATCGGCCGGCGAGGGGAGGCGTACTACCACCTCCTCCTCTTCGACGCGGATGCGCCGACGCTCGACGAGATCTCACGCGTCCTCAAGATCACCGACGGGGTTATGCGCCACATGGCGGTCCGGCGCGCGTTGACCGGCAGCCGGCGGCCGCAACCGGTCGGATCCCCGCAATAGGAGAGGCAGAAGGAGGAACCGTGGCGAACATCAACCGCGTCGTACTAGTCGGAAACCTGACCCGCGATCCCGAGCTTCGGCACACGCCGTCCGGCACGGCGGTCTGCAAGCTCCGAGTCGCGGTCAACACACGCCAGAAGGACCAGGCGACGGGCGAGTGGGGCGAGAAGCCGAACTACTTCGACGTGACGGTCTGGGGCAACCAGGGCGAAAGCTGCGCGCAGTACCTGAGCAAGGGTCGCCCGGTCGGCGTCGACGGCCGGCTCGATTGGCGGGAGTGGGAGGCGCAGGACGGCTCGAAGCGCCAGGCGGTCGAGATCATCGCCGACTCTGTCCAGTTCCTCGGCGGACGGGGCGACGGCGAGCCGCAGCGCGAGTACGTCCCGGCGTCGGACGTGGCCGCCGACCGCTCGGACTTCCGCCCGGCCGACGACGACATCCCGTTCTAGCCATGGCGCGCGCACCCCAGACGAAACCGCGAAAGCGCCCGGCCGGCGGCGGGCCGCCTCGGCGAAAGAACTGCTACTTCTGCCGAGAGAAGATCGACCAGGTCGACTACAAGAACGTCAACCAGCTCCGCCGCTACGTCTCGGAGAAAGGCAAGATCCGCTCGCGCCGCATCACGGGCGCCTGCCGGCGCCATCAGGAGCAGGTCGCGGTGGCCGTGAAGCGCGCGCGCGAGATGGCGCTCCTCCCGTACGTGTCCGCGTGAGACCGCGCCGCTAGCCGTGGAGGTGATCCTCCTTCGCGATGTCGAGAACGTCGGCCTGCGCGGCGAGGTCGTCTCGGTCTCGCGCGGCTTCATGCGGAACTACCTCGAGCCGCGAAAGCTCGCCGAGGCGGCCACCCCCGCGCGCGTCGCCGAGGTTCAACGCCGTGAGGCGGAGCGCGCGAAGCACGAGGCCAAGACGGCCGAGCGGGCGCACGAGATCGCCGAGGTCCTGACGAAGACGGTGCTTCGCTTCGAGGTGAACGCCGGGCCGCAGGGCACGCTCTTCGGGTCGGTCACCCCGACCGACATCGCGGACGAGCTCTGGCGGACGCGAAAGATCCGCGTCGACCGCCGGAAGATCGACCTCGACGATCCGATCAAGCGCGTGGGACGCTACGAGGTCCCGATCGACGTCTTCGAGGACGTCCGGGTGGAGGTCAAGACGCTCGTCGTTCCCGAGGGCGGCGAGCTTCCGGAGGAGGAAGAGCCCGCTGCGCCCGCCGACGACGAGTCCCCGGTCGGGGAGGACTCGCCCTTCGGCGAGGAGTCGCCCGTCGAGGCGGCGGAGCCGGCGCTCGCGGG
The DNA here is from genome assembly GCA_035947475.1 of Gaiellaceae bacterium. Taxonomy (GTDB): domain Bacteria; phylum Actinomycetota; class Thermoleophilia; order Gaiellales; family Gaiellaceae; genus DASZKB01. The sequence continues at coordinate 2,605 of DASZKB010000203.1, forward strand.
CGACGAGCCCGCGGAGGGCGAGCGGCCGTAGACGTGCCGCCGTCCACACACGCTGTGGACGGCTTGAGAAACTTCCCGCTCCGAGCGAGCGTCGGTTTCCACAGATCGTTCCCCGCCCGCTGGGGCTCTGTCCGGACGCTCTGCGAACATCCGTTCTCTTCTAGCTGCACTTCGCGCTTTCTCCTGTGGAGATGCCACCGTTACGAACAGGGGTTGAAACCGCCGCGCCATCATCGTCTAATCCAGCCCCGGCTCATATGGCCGCCGCCCCGCAGCTCGCTCAGGTCCCGCCCCAGAACCTCGACGCCGAGGAGTCCGTCCTCGGGGCGATGATGCTCGCGCCGGGCGCCGTCGCCGCGGTGAGCGAGGTGCTCGAGCCGGACGGCCGCGAGTTCTACAGAGAGGGACACGCGAAGATCTTCCGCGCCGCTCTCGCGCTCTTCGCGAAGGGAGAGCCCGTCGACGCGATCACGCTCGTCGACGAGCTGGACGAGCGCGGGGAGCTCGAGGACGTCGGCGGGAAGGCCCGCATCCATGAGCTCGCGGCGCTCGTTCCCGCGAGCGCGAACGCGGGCCACTACGCAGCGATCGTGCGCGAGTCGGCCACGCTTCGCGGTCTCATTCGCGCGGGGGGCGAGATCGCGCGCCTCGGCTGGGAGCGCCCGGGCGACGCGACGCAGCTCGTCGACCAGGCGGAGCAGATCGTCTTCGACCTCTCGCAGCAGCGCGCCCGAAGCGAGTTCAGCCACATCGAGGAGCTCCTCAAGGAGAGCTTCGAGCGCATCACGGCCCTCTACGAGTCGGGCGCCGAAGTGACCGGCGTTCCTTCCGGGTACCGCGACCTCGACCGCATCACCTCGGGGTTCCAGGAGGGGAACCTCGTCGTGGTGGCGGCGCGGCCGAGTATGGGGAAGTCCGCGCTCGGCCTCTGCATCGCGGCGAACGTCGCCGTCCGGCACGAGATCCCGGTGGCGCTCTTCACGCTCGAGATGTCGAAGTCCGAGGTGACGCAGCGCCTGATGTGCAGCGAGGCAAAGGTCGAGTCGCAGCGCCTCCGGACCGGCAAGCTCGCCGCTGAGGACTGGCCGAGGCTGACGGCCGCCTGCGACAAGCTCACGAAGGCGCCGCTCTACGTCGACGACACCGGTTCGATCACGATGATGGAGATCCGGGCCAAGGCGCGCCGCCTGAAGTCGAAGCACCCGAACCTCGGGCTCATCATCGTCGACTACCTCCAGCTCATGACGAGCGGCTCGACGGTCGAGAACCGCGTCCAGGAGGTGTCCCAGATCTCGCGGTCGCTCAAGGTGCTCGCGCGCGACCTGGACGTCCCGGTCCTCGCGATGTCGCAGCTCTCGCGCGCGGTGGAGCAGCGCCACGACAAGCGGCCGATGCTCTCGGACCTGCGCGACTCGGGCGCGATCGAGCAGGACGCGGACATCGTGTGCTTCATCTACCGCGACGAGTACTACAACGAGGATTCCGACCAGCAGGGCATCGCCGAGGTGATCGTCGCGAAGCACCGGAACGGCCCCACCGACGTCGCCAAGCTCGCCTTCCTGAACCGCTACGCGAAGTTCGCCGACCTCGCGGCGGCCTGACGGCGGCCTCTCGGTCTAACCTCCTTCAGGTGCCCCGCCCAGCAATGTCCTCCGGGCTTCTGAGCGGCTGCAAAGCGTCGCCAGAACCGCGCCGACATCACCGGACGGGGCACTAGTGCCCGCGACCGTCATCGTCGGCGCCCAGTGGGGCGACGAGGGCAAGGGCAAGATCGTCGACCTCCTCGCGCGGCACTCGGACGTCGTCTGCCGCTACCAGGGAGGCCCCAACGCCGGGCACACGATCGTGCTCGACAGCGACGTCTACAAGCTCCACCACATCCCGTCGGGGATCCTCTATCCCGGCACGACCTGCGTCATGGGGGCCGGCTGCGTGGTCGATCCCGGCCTGCTCGTCCGCGAGCTCGACGAGCTCGAGGAGCGAGGCGTCTCGACCGAGGCCGTCCGGCTGTCGGGGAACGCCCACCTGATCATGCCGTGGCACGTGGCGATCGACTCGGCGGCCGAGCGCCGCCTCGGCAAGCTCCAGATCGGGACGACGAAGCGCGGGATCGGGCCCGCGTACGCGGACAAGGCGGCGCGGCTCGGCATCCGCGTCCAGGACGTCCTCGACGCGAAGATCCTCCGCCAGAAGTTCGAGACCGCGCTCGCCGAGAAGAACGTCGTCCTAGAGCGCGTCTACGGGGCCGAGCCGCTCGCCGTCGAGGAGTTGGCCGAGCGGATGGAGTCGTTCGCCGCGCGCCTGCGCCCGTACGTGGCGGACACGTCGCTCCTCGTCGAGCGGGCGCTCAAGGACGGGCGGCGCGTCCTCCTCGAAGGCGCTCAGGGCACCCTCCTCGACCTCGACCACGGCAGCTATCCGTTCGTGACGTCGTCGAACCCGATCGCCGGGGCGGCCGCGACGGGGGTCGGGATCGGACCGACGCGGATCGACGAGGTGCTGGGGGTCGCGAAGGCGTATGTCACGCGCGTGGGCGCCGGCCCGTTCCCGACCGAGATGCCGCCTCGCGAGCAGGAGCGGGTGCGCGAGCTCGGCGCCGAGTTCGGGACGACGACGGGGCGCGAGCGACGGTGCGGCTGGCTCGATCTCGTCGCGCTTCGCTTCGCGGTCCGGGTCAACGGCATCACCTCGCTCGCGCTCACGAAGCTCGACGTGCTCTCCGGGTTCGACGAGATCCCCGTTTGCGTGGCCTACCGGCTTCGCGACGGAACCGAGACGGCCGAGTTCCCCGCGCACCAGAGCGACTTCCATCATGCCGAGCCGGTCTACGAGGTGTTGGCGGGCTGGCGGCAGCCGCTCGACGGCGTGGCGGCGCTCGACGGTCTCCCCGCCGCGGCGCGGCGCTACGTCGCGTTCCTCGAGGAGGCGCTCGACGTCGAGGTGACGCTCGTGGGCACGGGAGCCGAGCGCGAGCGCGTCCTCGCCCGGACGCCGGTCGCGGGCGCGGCGCGCGCCTGAACAGGCGGTCGAGCGATGTCCGCGCAGGACGTGATCGGCACGGTCGCCCTCATGCTCTTGGTGGGCCTCGTTGCCGAACCCATCGCGCGGCTCGTCCGCCTACCGCGCATGATCCTTCTCCTCGCGGCGGGCGCGGCCCTGGGACCTCACGTTCTCGCGGTTCTCGACGTCCCGCTCGAGTCCATCGGCGCCGAGGTCCTCTTCGCCCTGGGGGTGTCGGTCATCCTGTTCTACGGCGGGCTCGAGCTCTCGCTGCACGTGCTCTCGCGCGTCGGCATCACGCTCGCCCTGCTCGCCGTGCCCGGCGTCTTCATCACCGCGCTTATCGCCGGCGCCGTTTCTGCCCTCGCGTTCGGCATCCCGTTCGAGGCCGGGTTTCTCATCGGGGCGGTGATCGCACCCTCCGATCCCGCAATCCTGATACCGCTGTTCGAGCGGCTCCGGATGCGGGCGAAGGTCGCGCAGACGGTCGTCGCGGAGTCCGCGCTGAACGACGTCACGGGCGCCGTCCTCACGCTGTCCGTCGCGGCGTTCGTCGTCGAGGGCGAG
>DASZKB010000204.1:0-1566 GCA_035947475.1 Gaiellaceae bacterium
CGAGATCGTAACGCCTGCCGGCGGCCGCATCGGCCGCGAGCTTCCGCGCGGCGTCGTCGCGAAGGACGGTCGCGCCGCTGAGTCCGAGCTTGTCGAGATTGCGGACGATCGTCTCCGCCGCGGCCCGGTCGCTCTCGACGAACGTCACGGTGGCCGCGCCGCGCGAGAGCGCCTCGAGCCCCATCGCGCCCGATCCGGCGAAGAGGTCGAGCACGTCCGCGCCTTCGAGCGGCCCGATCAGGTTGAACGCGGCTTCCCTGACGCGGTCGCCGGTCGGGCGCGTCTCCGCGCCCTTCGGCGCGAAGATCCTCGACCCCTTACGCGAACCCGCGATGATCCGCATCGCCTTCCGCCGCTGGCCGGCGCGGCTCCCGCCGGGCGAACCCCGGCTCCGCCCGCGTCTGGCGCCGCGAGGCCTTAGCCACCGACCGTCCGCCCGCGGAACAGTCGTTCGACCTCGTCGGTCAGCGGCCCGTCGTAGTCGAGAAGCTCGAGCGCGTGCCGGCGCGCCCGCGCGGCGAGCTCCCGGTCGCGCGAAAGCCGCGCGAACTTGAGGTCCGGAAGGCCGGACTGGCGCGTCCCGAGCAGCTGCCCCTCGCCGCGGAGCTCGAGGTCGATCTCCGCAAGCTCGAAGCCGTCGGCGAGGCGTACGAGCGCGTCGAGCCGGGCCTGAGCGCCCTCCGTGAGCTCCTCCTTCGGACGCGAGACGAGGAGGCAGTACGACTGCTCCGCGCCGCGCCCGACGCGGCCCCGGAGCTGGTGGAGTTGTGCGAGCCCGAAGCGGTCGGCCTCCTGGACGATCATGATCGTCGCGTTCGGGACGTCCACGCCGACCTCGATGACGGTCGTGGCGACGAGGACGTCGAGCTCTCGGCGCTTGAAGGCGTCCATGACCGCCCGGCGGTCGGCGGGCCGCAGCTTCCCGTGCAGGCACCCCACCCGGAAGCCGCGCAGCTCCGCCCGGCGCAGGCGTTCCGCCTCCTGCTCGGCCGCCCGTGCCTCGATCGTTTCCGACTCTGAAACGAGCGGGCAGACCACGTACGCCTGGCGGCCGGCCTCGAGGTGGCGGCGCAGTCGCGTGTAGGCCTCGGCGCTTCGCTCGTGCGGGATCCAGCTCGTGACGACGGGCTTCCGGTCTCGCGGCGGCCGTGCGATCTCGGTGACGTCGAGGTCGCCGTAGAAGGCCTGCGCGAGCGTACGCGGGATCGGCGTCGCCGTCATGTGGAGCGTGTGAAGAGCATGGGCTCCCAGTGCGCGCCGCTGCTCGACGCCGAAGCGGTGCTGCTCGTCAACCACGGCGACCGCGAGCGAGTGGAACTCGACCGCCTCCTGGATGAGCGCATGCGTGCCGACCGCGACCTCGGCCTCGCCGCTCACGAGCGCGGACCGGGCGGCCGCGTGCTCCTTGGCGCTGAGCGAGCTCGTGAGAAGGACGATCTTCACGCCGAGCTCGCGACAGGTCTCCTCGATCGTGAGGAAGTGCTGCTCGGCGAGCGTTTCCGTGGGGGCCATGAGGGCGCCCTGGTGGCCGCGCTCGACGGCGCGCAGAAGCGCGTAGAGCGCGAC
>DASZKB010000205.1:0-6498 GCA_035947475.1 Gaiellaceae bacterium
GGCACGGGCGAACGGCCTGGGCGCCCGCACGGCGCACTCGCGATCGCCGCCGTTCTGACCGCTATCGCGGTGGGCGTCGCCCCTGTCCGCGCGCCAGGACGCCGGAAAGGCCGCCGTATCATTGCCGCGGATGACGTACTACCTGACGACGCCGATCTACTACGTGAACTCGACGCCCCACATCGGGCACGCGTACACGACGATCGCGGCCGACATCCTCGTCCGGCACAGACGTCAGCGCGGCGAAGACGTGTTCTTCCTCACGGGCACGGACGAGCACGCGTCGAAGGTCTATCGCGTGGCCGAGGAGCAGGGCCTCGACGCGAAGACGTACGTCGACCGCATGGCCGAGCACTGGCGCGAGCTACCCCGGCGCGTCAACGCTTCCCACGACTTCTTCATCCGCACGACCGACGACGGTCACAAGCGCTTCGTGCAGGAGTTCCTCCAGCGGATCTACGACCGCGGCGACATCTACCAGGACGTGTACGCGGGCCCGTACTGCGTCGCCTGTGAGGAGTTCAAGAGCGAGGCGGAGCTCGTCGACGGGCGCTGTCCGATCCACGACATTCCCGTCGAGTACATCGAGGAGAAGAACTGGTTCTTCCGGCTCTCGGCATACCAGGAGGCCCTGCTCACTCTCTACGACGAGCGGCAGGACGTCGTGCTCCCGCGCTACCGGTACAACGAGGCGAGGAGCTTCATCGCGGGCGGCCTCCAGGACTTCAGCGTCAGCCGCGCCGGCCAGCCGTGGGGCGTGCCGGTTCCGTGGGACCCCGAGCAGGTCGTCTACGTCTGGGTCGACGCCCTCATCAACTACCTGAGCGCGCTCACGTACGCGCGGGCGGGCGAAGACCTCCGGGCGCGGTACTGGCCGCACGTCCGCCACCTGCTCGGGAAGGACATCCTTCGCTTTCATTGCGTCTTCTGGCCGGCCCTCCTGATGGCGGCCGGGTACGAGGTGCCGAAGCAGCTCTTCGTCCACGGTTACCTCCTGATCGACGAGCGCAAGATCTCGAAGACGCTCGGGAACGTGATCGACCCGCTCGACCTGATCGACCTCTACGGCGCCGACCCCGTCCGCTACTACGTCGCGCGCGTCGCCCAGTTCGGCCAGGACGGGAGCGTCTCCCCCGACGGGTTCCACGAGGCCTACGAGCGCGAGCTCGGGAACGACCTCGGAAACCTCGTCTCGCGGACGACCGCGATGATCGCGCGCTATCGCGGCGGCCGGCTCGGCTCGGCGACCGCCGAGGCGCCCTGGGCGCTCGACACGTTCCGGGACGAGGTGGCGGCGAAGCTCGACGCCTACGACCTCACCGGAGGTCTGGAGACGATCTGGGTGCTCGTCCGCGCCCTGAACCGCTACGTCGAGGAGCGCGCGCCCTGGCAGCTCGCCAAGGACGAGATCCGCGCACGCGAGCTCGACGAGGTCCTCTACACCCTTGCCGACGGGCTTTGCGCCGTCGCGATCGCGCTCGCTTCCTACCTGCCGGAGACGGCGCCGCGGATCCTCGAAGCGCTCGGCCAGGAGCCCGACGTCTCGTGGGACGGCATCCGGGCCGGCCGCGCCGACGAGGCCGACGGAATCGAGCCGGCGAAGCCGCTCTTTCCGCGCGTCGACCTGCCCGCGGCGGCTGCGTGAGCCGCGGCGGCGGCGCTTGATCGACACACACGCGCATCTCGACGCGTGCGCCGAGCCGGCCGACGAGCTCCTGCAGCGCGCCCGCGACGAGGGCGTGAAGCGGGTCGTCGCGATCGGCTCCGGCCTCGCGTCGTGCCGCGAGACGCTCGGGATCTGCGAGCGCGAGGACGGCGTCTACGCCGCGCTCGGTATCCATCCGCACCAGGCGGGCGACGCGGCCGACGCGGACCTCGAAGAGCTCGAGCGCCTCTTGGACCACCCGAGAGCGGTCGCGGTCGGCGAGACGGGGCTCGACCACTTCCGGAACTACGCGCCGCGGGCCCGGCAAGCCGCGCTCTTCGACGCCCAGAAGCGCTTGGCCGCCCGCGTCGGTAAGGCGGTGGTGATTCACACGCGTGCCGCCGACGCCGAGACGGTCTCGGCGCTGGCCGAGCTCGACTCCGACGTCCGGATCGTCCTCCACTGCTTCTCGTCCGCGGGCCTCCTCGAGCCGGCGCTCGAGCGAGGCTGGTACGTCTCGTTCGCCGGGAACGTCACGTACCCGAAGGCATCCGACCTCCGCGCGGCCGCGGCGAGAGTGCCGGGAGACCGGATCCTGGCCGAGACCGACAGCCCGTACCTCTCGCCGCAGGCGGTTCGCGGCCGAACGAATGAGCCCGCACACGTGATGCACACGCTCGCCGTTCTCGCCGAGCTCCGCGCCGAGGACGTCGGCGATCTCGAGCGTCAGATCGAGGAGAACGCGGCGCGCGCGTTTGCCCTGCGATGAGCGGTCGAGTTCCGGTCGTCCCGAACCGCGAGCTCGGGCAGCACTTCCTCGTGGACGAGAACATCGTCGAGGTGGCCGGCCGTCTGGCCGCCCTCGGCCGCGAGGACGTGGTCCTCGAGGTCGGCGCCGGGCTGGGCGTCCTGACCGCTTTCGTCGCCGATCGCGTTCGCGTCGTCCACGCCGTCGAGGTCGACCGCGGGCTCGAACCGCACCTCCGTGAGCGGCTGGGCGCGCGGCAGAACGTCGAGCTCCTTTTCGCGGACGCGCTCTCGGTCCCGCTCGGCGCGCTCGAGCCGCCGCCGAGCAAGTTCGTCGCCAACCTGCCGTACCAGGTCGCAACGCCGCTCGTGGCCGAGAGCCTCGACGGCTTGCCGACCGTCGTCCTCTGGTGCGTGATGGTTCAGCGCGAGGTCGCCGACCGGTTCTTCGCGCGCCCCGCGACGAAGAGCTACGGCGCCGTGTCGGTGCTCGTGCAGCTGACCGCCGAGCGGATCGGAAGCCACCCGGTCGCGCGGACGTGCTTCTTCCCGCCCCCGAACGTCGACTCGACGCTCGTCGCGTTTCGCCGGACGCGCGCGTGGGGCGAGGAGTACCGAGCGGTGAAGCGAGTGGTGCAGGCTGCGTTCGCGCACAGGCGAAAGACGCTCGCGAACTCGCTCGAGCTCGGAGGGGTCGCCGGGCGGGCGGAAGCTGCCGCGGCCCTCGCCGGGCTCGGCCACCCGTCGGCGGCGCGGGCGGAGACGCTCACGCCGGGCGAGTTCGAGCGCCTCGCGTCGCTCCTCCGATGAGGCGCCAACCGGTACCCGCCAAGATCAACCTCGCCCTGGTCGTCGGCGCGCCGCGCGGCGACGGCCTGCACGAGGTCGCGACCGTGTTGCAGCGGATCGACGTATGCGACTGGATCACCGTCCGGGACGGTGAGCGGCTCGCCGTGGAAGGCTTCGCGGGCGACACCATCGTCCGGGCGGCGCTCGGACGCCTCGCCGACGCCGCCGGGATCGAGCCGCGCTGGCGCGTCCGCCTCGAGAAGAGAATCCCGGTCGCGGCCGGCCTCGGCGGTGGGAGCGCCGACGCGGCCGCCGCGCTTCGCCTCGCGAACGCAAGGCTCCCCGAACCGCTCGCCCCCGAGCGGCTCCACGAGGTCGCGGCCGGCGTCGGGTCCGACGTGCCGTTCTTCCTCCAGCCCGGCCCCAAGCTCGCCGAAGGGGCGGGGGAGCGCCTCACGCCGCTCACGCTTCCCCAGGACTACTGGGTCGTCGTCGCCGTCCCGCGCCGGGCGCGCAAGCTCTCGACGGCGGACGTGTACGGCCGGTTCGACTCGCTCGGCGGCGCCGACGGCTTCGCGGAGCGGCGCGAGCACCTCCTCTCGGGCCTCGCCGCCTGCCGGCGGCCGCGGGACCTTGCGGCGTTTCCGCCGAACGACCTCGGCGAGGCGGCGGGTCGCTCGCCGCTCGTCGCGATGCTCGCCGCCAGAGCGTTTCGCGCCGATGTGAGCGGCGCGGGGCCGGCGGTCTACGGCCTCTTCCACCACCTTCGTGACGCGCGTGCCGCCGCGCTCCGCGTTCGCCCGCGCGCGCGCGCGTGGGTGACCGCGCCCGTCTGGTAGCGCGTCTTCTGACACACTGTTTTGACGCTGTTTGCTCTGGGGCGTAGCCAAGCGGTAAGGCAACGGGTTTTGGTCCCGTGACCGGAGGTTCGAATCCTCCCGCCCCAGCCATAACCGTCTACCCGTGAGCACCTCGCCTCTCGCAGCGGTCGTGATGGCAGCGGGCCTCGGCACGCGCATGAAGTCGCGCCGCGCGAAGCACCTTCACCCGCTGCTCGGTCGCCCGGTCGTGACCTGGGCGCTCGAAGCGGTCCGCCCGCTCGCGCCCTCCCCGTTCCTCGTCGTCTGCTCGCCGGAGACACGAGGGGAGTTCGCCCGTTTCCTGCCCGACGAGATCGATCTCGTCGTGCAGGCCGAGCCGAGAGGAACCGGCGACGCCGTCGCCGCGGCGCGCGAGCGGCTCGCAGGGTTCGAGGGGGACCTTCTCGTCGTTCCCGGCGACTCACCGCTCATCACGACGGAGGTCTTGCGCAGCCTCGTGGACGAGCACCGCCGTGACGGCGCCGACGCCACCCTCCTCTCGATCGAGCGCTCGGAACCGCTTCCGTACGGGCGGATCGTGCGCGACGCGAGCGGGAGCGTGCGCGCGATCGTCGAGGCAGCCGACGCCTCCTCAGACGAGCTCGCGATCCGGGAGCTGAACGCCTCGTTCTACGTCTTCTCGCCAGCGCGGCTCTGGTCGGCGCTCGGGCGCCTCGAGGCGAGCAACGCCCAGGGGGAGCTCTATCTGACCGACGCGATCCGCCACCTGGTCGAGGACGGCGCGCGCGCGGCCGCCCTCCGCGCCGACGACCCGGCGGTCGGGGAGGGGATCAACACGCGGGAGGAGCTCGCCGCGGCTGCGTCGCGGCTTCGGGACCGCATCCTGCGCGAGCACATGCTCGCCGGTGCGACGGTCGTCGATCCGGCGACGACGTGGATCGAGCCGGACGTCGAGATCGAGCCCGACGCGGTCATCCATCCGTTCACTGTCCTCCGCGGCCGCACGATCGTCCGGCGCGACGCCGAGGTCGGGCCGCACGCCGTCGTCGTCGAGTCGGAGATCGGCGCCGGCGCGAACGTCGGCCCGTTCTGCTACCTCCGGCCGGGCACCGTCCTCGCCGCGAACGCGAAGGCGGGCACGTTCGTCGAGATGAAAAACTCCCGAATCGGGGAAGGTGCAAAGGTGCCGCACCTCTCTTACATAGGGGATGCGGACGTCGGCGAAGGGACGAACATCGGCGCGGGCGCGATCACGGCGAACTACCGGCCCGAGCTCGGGGACGAGAAGCAGCGCACCGTGATCGGCCGCAACGTCCACACGGGGAGCGACAATGTGTTCGTTGCGCCGGTGGATATTGGCGACGATGCATGGATCGGAGCGGGATCGACGATCACCGAGGACGTCCCGCCCGGTGCGCTCGCGATCGCCCGCGCCAGGCAGGTGAACAAAGAGGACTACGTTGAGCGAAAGCGGGATCACTGAGCTGACCACCATCCCCGGGCTCGAGACGCTCGAGCCGCCCCAGCCCGCCGGCGAGCGCGGGCGCTGGATCGAGCGCGGCCCTTCCGGGAAGCTCATGCTGTTCTCGGGCCGCTCGCATCCCGAGCTCGCGGAGCGGATCGCCGACAAGCTGAACATCGAGCTCGGCGAGGTGCAGCTCAAGACGTTCGCGAACGGCGAGACGTATTGCCGCTACCTGGAGTCGATCCGGGGCGCCGACGTCTTCATCGTGCAGTCGTGCGCGCCGCCGGTGAACGACCACCTGATCGAGCTCCTCATCATGATCGACGCCGCGAAGCTCGCCTCTGCAAACCGCATCACCGCCGTGATGCCGTGGTTCCCGTACTCGCGGCAGGACAAGAAATCGGCGCCGCGCGAGCCGATCACGGCGAAGCTCGTCGCCGAGATGCTCGAAGGGGCCGGCGCCGACCGCGTCCTCACGATGGACCTCCACGCCGGTCAGATCCAGGGCTTCTTCAAGATCCCCGTCGACCACATGACGGCGCTGCCGCTCTTCGCGCAGTACTACCGCGACAAGGGGTTGCACGGCGACGACGTGGTCGCCGTCGCGCCCGACCCGGGCCGCGCGAAGATGGCGACGAAGTTCGCCGAGATGCTCGAGGCCGACTTCGCGATGATGCGAAAGACGCGTCCGGAGCAGGAGGTCGCCTCGATCACGGAGGTGAGCGGCCGCGTCCGCGGCAAGATCGCGATCATGAGCGACGACATCATCGTGACCGGCGGGACGCTGATCGCCGGCGCCCGGGCTCTCCGGGAGGCGGGGGCGACGGCCGTCTACGCGTGCGCCACCCACGCGCTCATGCCGGAGCCCGCGCTCGAGAAGCTGGCCGCGAGCGACCTGGTCGAGATCGCGGTCAGCGACACGGTTCCGCTCGACCCGGTGCGCACGCCCGAGAAGATCGTCGTCCGGACGGTCTCCGGGCTGCTGGCCGACACCGTCCGGAACGTCTTCTCGGATGAATCGGTCTCCGCGA
>DASZKB010000206.1:0-3998 GCA_035947475.1 Gaiellaceae bacterium
GACGCCTGCCGAGTCGTCAAGCGCCTCAACGAGCAGGGGAAGCTCGGCACGATCGACGTCCTGGGCGAAGAGGCTGAGCGCCGCGACGAGGCGGAGACCCTCGTCGAGGAGTACATGCACGTCTTCGAGACGATCAGGGAGCAGGGGTTGAACACGGGCGTGAGCGTCAAGCTGACGGGGCTCGGGCTCAAGCCCGACCGCGACTTCTGCGTGGCCAACCTCGCGCGCATCGTTCGCTGCGCCTCCGAGCGGAACAACTTCGTTCGCATCGACATGGAGGACTCGTCGACGACGTCGGACACGCTCGCGATCTACCGCGAGCTGCGCGCGGAGGGACACGAGAACGTCGGGATCGTCCTCCAGGCGCGGCTCCGGAGGACGCTCGACGACATCCGCGAGCTCGCCGAGCTCAGGCCGAGCGTCCGGGTCTGCAAGGGCATCTACGTCGAGCCGCCCGACATCGCGTACCAGGAGGACCAGGAGGTCCGGGAGAACTTCGTCCAGGCGGTCGACGAGCTCCTCGCGGCCGACTCGTACGTCGCCGTGGCGACGCACGACGAGTGGGTGATCGAGGAGGCGCAGCGCCTCTTCCAGAAATACCGGCGCGCGCGGAGCGAGTACGAGTTCCAGATGCTCCTCGGCGTGCGCGAGCACCTGGGGGACGCGCTCGTCCGCGAGGGGCATCGCGTCCGGATCTACGTCCCGTTCGGGCGGCGCTGGTACGAGTACTCGATCCGGCGCCTGCAGGAGAACCCGGCGATCGCCGGGTACGTCGCGGTCGACACGCTCAACCGCCTCGTCCCGCGGCGGGACGGCCGCAACCCCCGCGCGTAGCGGTTGAGCTGGCGCTTCGTCGTCGTCGCGGGCTTCTTCGTGACGACGCTCGTCGTCTCGAACATCATCGCCGTCAAGCTCGTCGAGGTGGGCGGCCGCGTCTTCGACGCGGGGAACATCCTCTTCCCGCTCGCCTACCTCCTCGGCGACGTTCTCACGGAGGTGTACGGGTTCCGGGCCGCGCGTCGCCTGATCCTCCTCGGCTTCACGTGCAACCTGCTCGCGGTGGGGGCGATCCAGGTTGCGATCGCGCTTCCGGCCGCCGAGTTCTGGGCCGAGAACCAGGCGTCGTACGAGACGGTGCTCGGGACGAGCCTTCGCCTCTTCCTCGCCTCGCTCGCGGCGTACCTCTGCGGCGAGCTCGCGAACGCGTTCGTCCTCTCGCGGCTCAAGGTCGCCACGCGCGGGCGCTTCCTGTGGTCGCGCACGATCGCGTCGACCCTCGTCGGCCAAGGGCTCGACTCGGCGATCTTCGTGACGCTCGCGTTCGCGGGCACCGGCGCGCCGCTTCTCGAGACGGCCGTCACGACCTGGGCGATCAAGGTCGCCTGGGAGGTCCTGGCCACGCCGCTCACGTACGCGGTCGTGACCTATCTCAAGCGGCGGGAGGGCGTCGACGTGTACGACCGCGGCCCGCTCGTGCCCGCGATCCTGCGCGGGCGCGCGTAGCTAGCGCGACTGGAGGGCGTCGAGCGCGATCGCGAGCGCGAGCGCGATCCGGCGGTCGATGAGCCGTTCGCTGTCTCCGTCGAGGCGAAGGACGTAGCGGTCGCGTACGCCGATGGGGCGGCGGAGCTCGCCGAGCTCGCGGCCGTCGGCGGTGATCGTGAAGTGGTAGAGGATCGGGACCAGCTCACCGTACGGAACGGCGTCGATCACCCGCCGGAGCAGGGCAACGGGCATGCTCCGCTCGCGAGCGACGGCGATCGGCTGCTCCGCCGAGTCGAGGATCGTCCACGTCGAGCGGAGAAGCGACGCGCCGAAGTGCTTCGCGAGGACGCCGACCCGGTCGCCGTCGGGCGTGACGACGTCGTAGCGTCCTCCGACCTCGATCACCCGGCGCGCCTTCAAGCGGAAGAGCTCGTGCTGCTCCGACTCGTCGGCGAAGAAGCCGATGTCCTCCTTGATCGCGAGGCGCTTCTGCCGGACGAACGCAACCGGGTCGCCCGGGCTCGCGCCGTCGGCGGCGAGCGTCGAGATCCGGTAGAGGTTCGCGACCGGCCGGATGAGCTGGTCGATGAAGAACCCGTCGTGCTGGAACCGCTCGGCGCTCATCGTGGACACGCTACGCGAGGACGGAGTAGCCGCCATCGACGATGAGGATGTGGCCGCGGATCATGTCCGCCTCCGGTGAGGCGAGGAAGGAGACCGCCTCGGCGATGTCGCGCGGCTCTACGAGCCGGCCCGCCGGCGTTCGCTTCTTGTAGAACCCGAGCATCTCGTCGCGGTTCGGGAAGTACTCGAGCGCCTCGGTCTCCACGAGCCCGGCGGAGACGGCATTGACGCGCACGCCCGCCGGAGCGAGCTCGACGGCGAGGTAGCGGACGAGGGCCTCGAGCGCCGCCTTGGAGGCGCCGACCACGGCGTAGTTGTCGAGGACACGCGTCGAGCCGAGGCTCGAGACGGCCACGATCGAGCTTCCCGGTGCCATGTGCGGGGCGGCCTCGCGCGCGAGCGTGAGGAGGACGCGGGCGTTGGCGTTCATCGTCCAGTCCCAGTGCTTCTCGCGGAGCTCGAGCGCGGGCCGGATGACGCCCGTCGCCGCGCTCGACACGATCACGTCGGCGCCTCCGAAGTCGGCGAGGAGAGCGGCCACCTTGGCCGCGTCACCGAGATTCCCGCGCAGGAGCACCGGCTCGGCGCCGAGCTTCCGAAGCTCGTCCGCGGTCGCTTCGGCGGCACGGTCGTTGCGGAGGTAGCTCACGCCGACGCGCTCGGCGCCGAGCTCGGCGAAGCGACGCGCGATCTCCTTGCCGATGCCGCGCGAGCCGCCCGTCACGAGGACGGACTTGCCCTCGAACGTCATCAAGAGCGGCGTGGGAGCGGGTCCGAGGCGGGCGCGTGGCTGGGGAGCTCCTCCCACCCGAGCCGGCTCGGAGGCTCGAGCGGCCCCTCCTCGGCCTTCGACGACGCGTACGCGAGCCGGTCGAGCAGCTCCATCTTCTCCTCGCCGTAGCGGCGGACGGGATGATCGGGTGGGAGGTCCGCGATCAGCTCACGGACGCGCGCCCTGATCTGGTAGGTGAACTGCGGCGTCGCCGGGCCGACGAGGGCGTCGATGTCGTCGACGGTCGGCTCGGCCATGGCGCCCGACTCTATCGTGGCGTCGTGCGCCACCGGCTTCCGCCCGACGTCCTGCTCCTCGTCACCGTCCTCTTCTGGAGCTTCAACTTCACGGCGGCGAAGTACGCGCTCACGCACGGGTTCGCGCCGCTCGTCTACTCGGCCTTCCGCTTCGGCATCGGCGCCCTCCTCTTCGCCGGGTTCACGTACGCCCGCGAGCACACGCTCCAGGTGAGAAGGGGAGACGTGCTCCTCCTGCTCGGCGCCGCGGCGCTCGGGATCTGGCTGAACCAGGTGACGTTCGTCTACGCCGTCGAGCTCACGACCGCCGCGACGGTCGCGCTCATGTTCGGGACGCTGCCGATCTTCGTCGCGCTGATCGCACGGCTTGCAGGGCTCGCGCGCCTGCGCTTTCGCTTCTGGGCGGCGACGGTTCTCTCGTTCTTCGGCGTCGGGCTCGTCGCGCTCGGCGCCTCGGGCGGCCTGCGCGGAGACTTGGGCGGCGTCCTACTCGGGCTTGGCGCGGCGGGCACCTGGGCGGCGTACTCGCTCGTGATCGGCATCCTCATGAGGCGCTACTCGCCGTACCGGATCAGCGCGATCGTCCTCCTCGCCGGCTGCGTGCCGCTCTTCGCGACCGCGTTCCAGCAGCTTCTGGAGCAGGACTGGACGGAGCCGAACGCGCTGGCGTGGGCGGCGGTCATCTACGGCCTCCTGTTCTCCCTCGTCGCGACCAACATCCTCTGGTTCACGGCGATCGATCGCGTCGGCGCGGCGCGCTCGTCGCTCTACGCCAACCTGCAGCCCTTCCTCGGCGCCGTCTTCGCAGTCCTCATCCTGTCCGAGTCGATGTCGCCGCTCCAGGTCGCCGGCGGCTTTGC
>DASZKB010000207.1:0-1848 GCA_035947475.1 Gaiellaceae bacterium
TTCGAGCTCGAGCTCGGCTACTACCTCGAGTCTCCGCAGGGCCGCTTCGAGCTCTGGTACGCCGAGCGCGAGCGCGCCGACGGCGCCTAGTCGGCGCGCGCGTCGCGCGTGCGGTCGACCGCCTTGGCCGGGTGCTCGGCGAGGTACTCGTCGGCCTCCTCGTGCGCCTCGCGCTCCCAGCGCCCGGCGTCGTCCACCGGCGCCATGCGCTCCCCCTGGTCGGCGGGGGGCGGCGACTCGGGCTGCGTCCGATGCTCGGCGTCGTGCTCGCCCGTCTGGAGCGGCGTCGCGCGCCAACCGAGCCGGCCGAGCTCCGCGCCCGCGAGCTCCGAGACCTCGCCCTCGCCCCCCGTCTGGGCGAGCGCGAGCGGCTCCTTCCCCTGGCGCACGCGCACGTCGTTCACGAGCTCCTCGGCCCGGCTCCAGCTCAGGGAGACGTGCCCTTCGCGGCCGCCGTCCTTTCGCCACTTGTTGTTCGTGAGCGCGCGGTAGAGGTCTCCGCAGAACTCCTCGTCGCGCGCGATCCGCTCCGCCAGCGTTTCCAGGTCGCGTACGAGCTCGCGCTCGAGGGTCTCCGCCGCTTGCGCCATCGCGTGCCTCCTTCTTAGGGTCCACCGACGAGTCTTCCCAGGGAGGTGCGAGATGTACGCGCGCGTGAACACGTTCGAGGGAACAGCCGACCGGATCGACGACGGCGTCCGGGACATCCAGGAGCGGATCGTGCCGTGGGCGCGCGAGACCGAGGGGTGCAAGGGGGCGATCGCGCTCGTCGATCGGGAGAGCGGCAAGACGATCGGGATCACCCTCTGGGAGAGCCAGGAGGCGATGCTGGCGAGCGAGACCAGCGCGGCCGAGCTCCGGAGCGGGTCCGCCGACGTGATGGGCGGCAGCCCGCAGGTCGAGCGGTACGAGGTCGCCGTGTGGGAGGTGTAGCGGGAACCCGGCTGCCGCGGCGGGTGTAGAGGCGGTGACACGCCGAAAGGAGCTCGGATGAGACCGCTCGCTTCCCTGTTCGCCGCCACGCTCGCCTTCGCCGCGTTCGCGACGTCCGCCGCCGCCAAGGAGGTGAAGAGCGCGAAGGTCTGCGGCCCGTCCGACTGCGTGATGGTCAAGGAGCGCTGGAAGGCGACGCTTCTCGTGAGCGGGGAGGGCGGACCCGGGTCACCGCCGCCGGCGTCTCCCTTCTACACCGTCGAGGTGCGGGTCGAGGTCCCTGAGGAGGAGGAGGCGGTCCCCGCGTGGACGTTCTACTACGTCCCCTCGGCGGAGATGACGCGGCCCGCCTACGACCCGCGCGGCGACACCGGGCCGTCGGCCCACTCGTGGTGGACGATGGACCGGAGGGGCGTCGCGCTCCTCGCCAGGGTGACGAAGGGCCTCGAGCCCTTCCCGAAGCCCGACATCTCGTCCGTCGTGATCGGTTCGAAGAGGGTCGTCGAGCGCGCCGACTCATATCTCGCGCTCTACGAGCTGCCGAACACGCGCGGCGGAAGAAGTGGCTCGCTCCCCGTCGAGTACTCGGAGTGGATCAACCTCCGCTCGACCGAGCCGTCGCCCTGGACCGACCTCCCGCGCGACCTCTCGTTCTCTCCGAGCGCGGGGCTGATGGAGCGCGGCGGCCAGGTCGTCCGGATCCCGGAAGAGCTCCTCGCGGACATCCAAGCCGGCCGGCCGCTCGCGGCAGAGCCGACGGGTGGCGCGTCTTCCCCGTGGACGACGCTCGCGGCGACGCTTGCAGCCGCGCTGGCGGCCCTGGTCGCGATCGCGTTGCTCCTCCGCCGCGTGAGGATCCCGTTCCCGCGCCGGCGGCCCTCAGCGGCGTAGGAGCTCGGCGAGCGGTCTCGTATT
>DASZKB010000208.1:0-11729 GCA_035947475.1 Gaiellaceae bacterium
AAGCCCTCTGGCGGACTCGAACCGCCGACCCCCTCCTTACCATGGAGGTGCTCTACCAACTGAGCTAAGAGGGCGCTCGGCGCATCGTATCCCGCGTTTGACGGCGGGGTCGTTCGGTAAAAGGAGCCAAATGCTGCGCAAGGTTCTGTGGAGCTTGCTGTTCGCGACGTTCGGTGCGGCGGCGGGGATCGCGTCCCGCGCGATCTCGTCTCGCCTTTGGCGTCTCGCGACGGGCCAGGAGCCGCCGGCCACGTGATGAACAAGCTCGACACGCTCGTCGACAGAGGCGCGGACCGTCTCCAGGAGTTCGCCGAGCAGGCCGCCGCACGCGGCGGGTTGGGAGAGCGGGTCGCAGAGGAGCTCGCCGAGGACGCCGCCTTCCTCCGCAAGCTCAAGCCGAGCCTGATCGCGGCCCGGGCGCGGGGCGAGCCGACCGACCAGGCGCCCGAGCAGACGCAGGTCACCGTGCCGTCGGGCCCGCAGCTCGGCAAGCGTCCGGGCGGAGGCGCCGGGCCCAACCCGATCGTGGTCGTCGCCGCGGCGCTCGCGCTCGGGATCCTCCTTGCCAAGGCGATCGACTGGAGGGGCCATGCACACCCCCGGGAATAGCGACAGGGGCTTCGGCGAGGCGGCCAAGGACGTCGCCGAGCACGCGAGCAAGATCGCGAGCCTCGAGCTCGAGCTGGCCGGTCTCGAGCTCAAGCGCAAGGTCGGCGCGCTCGGCACCGGTATCGGACTCGGGCTCGGAGCTGCCGTTCTCCTCGTCTTCGCGGTCGCGTTCGGGCTGGCGGCCGCGGCCGCCGGGCTCGCCGAGGTCTTCGCGACCTGGCTCGCGCTCCTCATCGTCTTCGGCGCCCTTATGCTCCTCGCGATCATCCTCGGAGCGTTCGCGATGAGGGCGATCAAGGCTGGGACTCCGCCCGTACCCGAGCAGGCGATCGAAGAGGCGAAGCTGACCACCGACGCGCTCAAGGGCGATGGCCAGGCGTAACGGCAGGACACCGCAGGACGTCCGCCGTGAGATCGCGAGCGAACGACAGCAGCTCGCGGACGCGGTCGATTCCCTCCGCGAGGGTTTCGACGTGACGGGGAAGCTTCGAGAGAAGCTCCCGGTCGTGGCCGCGGGCGCCCTCGGAGCGGGATTCGTCCTCGCGGGCGGCATCGGAGCGACGATGCGCCTGCTCGCGCGGCGGAGTCGCGAAGGACGGGAGCAGGCGCGCTTCGGCCGGTTCTCGTTCGTCAAGCGCGACTAGAACGCCGACTGCCTGCAAAGGGAGTGGGGGAGGGAGGATTCGAACCTCCGAAGGCGGAGCCAACCGGTTTACAGCCGGTCCCCTTTGGCCACTCGGGAACTCCCCCGGAGCGGCGCCATTGTAGCGCCTAGACCCTAAACCCCCCTATTCGGGGGCGGTCGCGTGCGCCGCGGCGCCGATTACGACGGCAGGCGTCATGGATCTTCTGAACGCGCTGCTCGCGCATACGATCGAGGTTGGCGGAAGCGACCTGCACCTCAAGGTCGCCGCTCCGCCCGTGGTCCGCGTCGACGGCACCCTTACCCCCGTCGGGGAGCGGCGGCTCACCGACGGCGACCTCGAGGCGATCCTCACCGTCGTCACGGAGCGGACGCCCGCGAAGCGGGAACACTTCTTCGCCACGGGCGAGCTCGACAGCTCGTACGTGGCAGAGAACGTCGGGCGCTTCCGGGTCAACGGCTTCCGGCAGCGGGGCTCCATCTCGTTCGCCTTCCGGTACGTCCCCGCCGGCGTCCTGAGCTTCGAAAAGCTCGGGCTCCCCGAGGGCGTGCGGCGGCTCGCGCACGAGCACCGCGGCCTCGTTCTCGTCACCGGCGCGACCGGGTCGGGGAAGTCGACGACCCTCGCCGCGATGGTCGACGCGATCAACCGGTCGCGGAACCAGCACATCGTCACGATCGAGGACCCGATCGAGTTCGTGCACGAGGACTACGGCTGCATCGTCAACCAGCGCGAGGTCGGGATCGACACCGACTCCTACCTCGAAGGGCTTCGGCGCGTGCTCCGGCAGGACCCCGACGTCATCCTGATCGGGGAGCTCCGCGACCAGGAGTCCGCCCAGGCGGCGCTCCAGGCCGGCGAATCGGGCCATTTCGTTTTGTCCACGATGCACACGCTCGACGCGGCCGAGACGATCGGCCGCATGATCGAGCTCTTCCCGGCCGGCAAGCAGACGATGGTGCGGCAGATCCTCGCGGGCGTTCTCCGCGGCGTCGTAAGCCAGCGGCTCCTTCCCCGTCTCGGCGGCGGGCGCGTGGCGGCCGTCGAGGTGATGGTGAACACCCCCCGGATCGCCGACCTCATCCGGGACCCGACGAAGACGGACGGGATCCCCGAGGCGATCGCGGACGGGAGCTTCCACCACATGCAGAGCTTCGCGCAGCACCTGCTCCAGCTCGTGCTCGACGGGGTCGTCGACGTCGAGACGGCCGCGAGCGCGGCGCCGAACCGCCACGACTTCGAGATCGCGGTGCAGCACGCGCTCCGCGTCAAGCGCGTCACCGAAGAGCACGGGGCGCCCAAGCGCGGCGGCGAACTGCCTGACGACGAGGACCTGAGCGGGCTTCGAGTCGCGTGATGCTGCGGCCGCTCGTTCTCGTCGGCCTTGCGGCCGTCGTTGCCGGCACCCTGGCCGGCACCGTGGGCGCGCAGACGTTCTCTGTAGTCGCGGGCGGTGGCGGGCTCCCGAGCTACACCGAGCCGAACGGCCCCGGCGCGATCTCCGTGCCGACCCCGCTCTCGACGCCGCCCGCCCGGCCCGAGCAGCGTTCCTACGACCAGCTCCTAGCGCTCTGGCAGCAGGCCGGCTCGGCGTACGGCGTTCCGTGGGAGGTGCTCGGCGCGATCAACAAGATCGAGTCCGCCTTCGGCAGCAACATGGGCCCGAGCTCCGCCGGCGCCGTCGGGTGGATGCAGTTCATGCCCGAGACCTGGGCGCGGTGGGGGATGGACGCCGACGGTGACGGCCTCGCCAACCCGTGGGATCCCGAAGACGCGATCTACGCCGCCGCTCGCTATCTCGCCGCGGCAGGCGCGCACTCGGACCTCTCGCGCGCGATCTTCGCCTACAACCACGCGCAGTGGTACGTCGACGACGTCCTCGAGCTCGCGGCCGAGCTCGCCGAGGGCGGCGGCTTCGAGGCGGGCTCCGCGCCCGCGCCGGCCGGATCGAACCTGGTCTTCCAGGTCGACGACGTGGAGCAGCGACTCGCGGCGGCTCGCCGGGCTGTCACCCGTGCGCGCCAGGCGCTCGTCCGGGGCGAGGAGAGGATCGAGGAGCTCGAGTGGGCGGTGCACGCCGCCGAGCAGCGCGCGGGGAACGGCACGCTGACCGACGCGGAGTTCCGCCGCGCGGAGGCGACGGTGACGCGGGTCACGCTCGGCGTCGACGAGGCGGAGGTCGAGGCAGGCCGTCTCGAAGAACGGCTCGCGGCCGCGGTCGCCCGCCTCGAGACCGTGAAGGCGGAAGCTGCGGCGATCGCATTCACCGCGCCGGAAACCGCGGCACCGGCCGTGCCGACGTCGTCTGCCGGCTACGTGTTCCCCGTCGCCGGCGGGGCGAGCGCCGTCTCGGTCGCTCGCGACCACCACGACTATCCGGCCGCCGACATCGCGGCTCCGGAGGGCTCGCCGATCTACGCCCACACCGACGGTGTCGTCCTCGACGCGTTCTCGTCGCCGAACGGCCGCTGCGGGATCGGCCTCACGCTTCGCACCGCGGACGGCGACTACGTCTACTGCCACTTCGCCTACCTCGAGCCTGACGTCGTGAGCGGCGCCGCGGTCGCGGCCGGCACGCCGGTCGGCCTCGTCGGGTCGACCGGGAACTCGACCGGTCCGCATCTCCACCTCCAGCTCTCGCCCGCGTCGCGCTATCCGCAGAACGAGCCCTGGTTTGAAGGCTTCGCCGGAACGGCGTTCAGCTGGCAGGGCGAGGACGCGCCGGCACCGGCGCCGCGCGTCTTCCGCGTGGAGCGCGAGACGCGCGTCGTGACGTTCACCCCTTAGGGGGGCGACGGACCGCCGCGCCCACCCGATGCCTGAGACATGGCGTCCCGTCTTGCTGCGCTGCTTCCCCGCCTCGTCGCGCTGACGGTCATCTGGCTCCTCGCGACGTCGACGATCACTTTCGCGGCCGGCTCGCGCACGGTCGCCGGCCAGCCGCAGCCGGCCGTCGCCCAGAATGAGCAAGAGGTCCTCACGGTCCCTGACGTCCGGCGTCAGGCGTACGTCTTCGCGAAGGGCATTCTCGAGGACGCCGGGTTCGCTTGGCGGGTCGAGGGCAGCGTCCGGGGCTACGCCGCGAACACGGTCACGCTCCAAAGCCCTGCGCCGGGAGTGCGGGTGCTCGACAACGGCACCCCCACCGTGATCCTTCGCCTCGCGCGAAACGGCGAGTACCGCGAGCGCGGGCTCCCGCAGAACTCGGCGCCGTACCCGGGCGACGAAGTCCTGCTCGCGAGCGAGGCGGAGAAGGCGGACAAGGCCGAGAAGATCGAAAGCGAGCCGGCGCCGAAGACCGCGAAGGCCAAGGCCCCCAAGCCCAAGCCCGTGAAGCCCGTCACGACGGCTGCCAAGACGGCTACGAAGAAGGCCGCCGAGCGGGCGGGCAAGCCGAAGCCGGCGCGCGAGCCCGCCTTCGAGGTTCCGGGGGCGCCAGCCGAGCCGCTCGACGAGATGCCTCTCGTCCAGCGCGCGCGGCTCCTCCAGAGCCGGATCTCGGCGCACGAGACACCGACGTCGAAGCTCGTCAAGTACTGGCTCTACCAGCACGCCTGGATCGTGACCGGGGCGCGGTTCGGCTGGAGCGGCGGCGCCGAGGCGCTTCGCATCCTCATCGCGGTCGACAACGACATGCAGGCGCGGTGGGAGATCGGCGCGCGGAGCGAAGCGGTGGCGCGGGCGACCCTCGCCTACGTCGAACGTCGCTCGCGCTGATGCCCCGCCTGCGCGACGAGGGCGGCTACACGCTCACCGAGCTGATCGCCGTCCTGGCGATCCTGCTCACCGTCCTCACAGCTCTCACGACGCTCTTCGCGTCAGGGGCGAGGGCTGAGCTCGACGCGAACCGCCGCTTCCAGGCGCAGCAGGAGGCGCGCATAGCGGTCGACCGGATGCGGCGCGAGATCCACTGTGCGAGCGCCGTAGCCCTCGATCCGGCCGACTCGACCGTGGTCGCCGGACAGACGGTCTACAAGAAGATCACCGTCACGCTCCCCGGCCACTGTCCGACCGCCGGCGGAGCGCAGGCGACCGTCGTCTACGACACCGCCGCGGTCGGGGCCGACCGCTACCGGCTCCGTCGCGCCGGCACCCGGATCGCCGACTACGTGACGACGAGCCACCTCTTCGCGTACGTCCCGCCCTCGACCTCGACGCGGGGGCGCCTCGTCGTCGACCTCCCCGTCAACGTGAGC
The DNA here is from genome assembly GCA_035947475.1 of Gaiellaceae bacterium. Lineage (GTDB taxonomy): Bacteria > Actinomycetota > Thermoleophilia > Gaiellales > Gaiellaceae > DASZKB01. Next base: position 5,450 of record DASZKB010000208.1, read on the forward strand.
CCGAGCGAGGGGTGGAAGACCTGGCGGCTGACCTCTGACATCGTCCTGCGGAACACGCTGCGGCAGTGAGCGCCCGGGCGATGCGGCTGTTCCGCTTTCTGCGCAAGGAGGATGGGATCTCACTCGTCATGGCGCTCGGGATCCTCGGCGCGCTCTCGGTGACCGGCTCGACGCTCGTCTACTACTCGAGCGCGAACGCCCGAAGCGCGGAGTATTCGAAGGACAACACCGGCTCTTACGTCGTCGCCGAGGCCGGGATCAACGAGATGATGTCGATCCTCGCCGAGCCGAAGAACTACGCGCTCAACAAGTACCTCCTCGGCTCCAACGTCGACGGCACGACCACGAAGACGACCCACCAGTACGAGGACGGCACGGTCACGTGGTGGGGGACGCTCGACGAGGCGGAGCGCCGGTGGACCCTTACGGCGGTCGGCACGATGAAGAACCCGACCGGCGCGGCGAGCCCGGTCCAGCGAACGCTCACCGCCAAGGTGCCCGTCGTGCCGATCCACAGCCGGCCGCTGAACAGCCCGGCGTGGAACTACATCTACTCGCGGGCGACCGGCAACGTCTGCGACACGACGATCGCGCAGACCGTGGACGTCAAGTCTCCCTTCTATGCCGCCGGGAACGTCTGTATGCAGAACCAGGCGAAAATCTCCGCCGGCCCGCTGGTCGTGCACGGCTCCGTGACGATGAGCCAGACGGCGAACGCGATCGGAAGCGCGAGCACTCCCATCGGCGAGGCGCACGTCAAGAACGGGTGCAAGTGGACGAACAACGCCCTTCATAACCCGTGCGTCTACGGCCCAGGGCAGGGCGGGAAGGACAACCTCTGGGCGAACACGATCACCAACAGCCCGCAGCCGATCCCCGCCCCCGTCCCGGCGTGGGACGACTGGTACGTGAAGGCGAGTCCCGGCCCGTACTACCCCTGCTCGCTCGCCAACTCGGGACCCGTTCCGACGTTCGACAACGACCAGGGGTCACCGCAGGCGCCCAACCCGGCCATGCGAAACAACAGCATCCCGGGCATCGTCCATCTCACGCCGAACAGCTCCTACACGTGCCAGACGGCAGGCGGCGAGCTCTCCTGGAACGCGACGACGCGTGTCCTCACCGTCAAGGGGACGATCTACATCGACGGGAGCGCGAAGGTCGAGAACGGACAGATCAACACGTACAACGGTCACGGGTCGATCTACCTCTCGGGGACGCTTCTCCTCAAGAACTCGAAACTGTGCGCCATCGTCGACGGCTCGAACTGCACGACGACGGCCTGGAACCCGAACGAGAAGATGCTCGTCTTCGTGGCGGAGGGCGCGGGCGGCCAGGTTCCTATCGACACGACCGTCCAGCTCGTCAGCGCCCACTTCCAGGGGGCGCTCTGGGCAACGAAGGCCATCGACATCGGCACGACTTCCCTCGTGGACGGCCCCCTGGACGGCAGTCCCGTCAAGCTCGGCCAGTCGTCGAACTCGACGTTCCCCGGGTTCACCATCGTCCCGGTCGGCATGCCGGGAAACGACACGGTGTACGCGCAGCCGAACCCGCCCGAGCTCTACGGCGGCTAGCGCCTCCTCCGCTCAAACCGCGCCCGCAGCGTGCCGATAAGGCGTCTGTGGACGTCTCCCTCGCCGTCTTCGTCTTCGCGCCGGCGCTCGCCCTCGGAAGCTTTCTGAACGTCGTCGCGGCCCGTGTCCCGGAGCGCCGCTCGCTCGCGCGCCCGCGCTCGGCGTGCGCGCGCTGCGGCGGCGAGATCGCGTGGTACGACAACATCCCCGTCCTTTCGTACCTCGTCCTCCGGGGACGGTGCCGGGCGTGCGGCGAGCGGATCGCCCTCCGCTACCTCGCGGTCGAGCTCGCGACCGGCGTCCTCGTCGCGGGCTGCTTCCTCCGCTTCGGGTTCAGCGCGCGCGCGTTCGTCGCGGCGTTCTTCGTGTCCGTCCTCGTCGTCCTCTCGGCGATCGACTTCGAGCACCGGATCCTCCCCGACGTCATCGTGCTTCCGGCGACGGCGGTCGTCCTCGCGGCGCAGGTCGTGCTCTTCCCCGACCGCGCCGTCGAGTGGGTCGCCGCCGCCCTCGGCGCGTCGCTCTTCCTCTTCCTGGCGCTCCTCGCCTATCCGCGCGGGATGGGGATGGGCGACGTCAAGCTCGCGCTCCTGCTCGGCGCCGCGCTCGGCCAGACGGTCGTGGTCGGCCTCATGGTCGGGATGCTCGCCGCGCTCGTCCCGGGCGTCTTCCTGATCGCGCGCCACGGCGCCGCCGGCCGCAAGATGGCGATCCCGTTCGGCCCCTTCCTCGCCTTCGGGGCGGTCATCGCTCTCTTCTGGGGCGAGTCGCTCCTCTCCGCCTACCTCTCGACGTTCTAGACCCCCTCTCAGGGGTTGCGGGCGGAAGGCCGATAACCCTTAGGTGGACCTCGACGAGCTCGCCCAGCAGCTGAGGAAGGCCGGCCCCGAGGGCGAAGCGCCGCCTGCGCGCGCGCCCGAGCCGGCGCCCGGAGCCGGCATCGAGCCGAACAGGATCACGGAGCTCGTCGCCGACCTCGTCGAGGCGACCGGGCTCATGCCGGTCGACCGCCTCGCGCAGCTTCGTGCGCGCGCGGGAACGGGGTCGTTCGCGCAGGCGATCGTCGACGAGGGGCTCGCCGCCACCGGGGCGGTGGCGCGGACGCTCGCGACCCATCACCACCTCCCGCTCGTCGACCTGCAAGCAGAAGGCATCGACAAGGCAGCTGTCGAGGCGATCCCGACGCATGTCCTCGAGCGCGCTGTCGCGATCCCGTACGGGATCGAGGGCGACCGTCTCAAGGTCGCGATCGCCGACCCCACGAACGTGCAGACGATCGACGAACTCCGGCTCGCGACCCGCTACACGCTCGCGATCGCGGTCGCACCACGCGAGGACATCGAGCTCGAGCTGCGCCGCCGGGCGCGTGCGAGCGAGGCGTGGGAGCGCGCCGCGCTCGTCGAGGAGGAGTTCGAGGTCGACGGCGAGGAGGGGCAGGAGAGCGATCTGGACGCCGACGACGGCGTCTCTGACGCGCCGCTCGTCCGTCTCGTCAACTCGATCATCCTTCAGGCGGCCGAAGACGGGGCGAGCGACGTCCACTTCGACCCGCAGGAGGACGCGCTCGTCGTCCGCCTGCGGGTGGACGGCGTCCTCCACGAGGTGCAGCGGATCCCGAAGCGGCTCGCCATCGCGGTCACGACGCGTCTCAAGGTCCTCGCGAAGCTCGACATCGCCGAGCGCCGCAAGCCGCAGGACGGTCGCATCTCGCTGAGCGTGAAGTCGGCGGGCCGCATCCTCGACATCCGCGTCGCCGTGCTTCCGACCGTCTACGGCGAGAGCGTCGTCATGCGCCTCCTCGACAAGTCGAAGCGCGCGCCGACGCTCACCGACCTGGGCATGTCCGACGACATGCGCCGCGCCTTCGAATCCATTATCCGCAAGCCGACCGGCGCCGTGCTCGTGACCGGGCCGACCGGCTCCGGTAAGTCGACGACGCTCTACGCGGGCATCACCGAGATCAACCGGCCCGAGGTCAACATCATCACGGTCGAGGATCCAGTCGAGTACCGCCTCGCGGGCGTGAACCAGGTGCAGATGAACCCGCGCGCCGGCCTCACGTTCGCGTCCGCTCTGCGGTCGATCCTCCGCTCCGACCCCGACGTGATCATGGTGGGCGAGATCCGCGACGTCGAGACGGCCAAGATCTCGATCGAGGCCGCGCTGACCGGCCACTTCGTCCTCTCGAGCATGCACACGAACGACGCTCCGTCGGCGCTCACGCGTCTGAACGAGATGGGTGTCGAGCCGTTCCTGACCGGCTCCGCGGTCACGGCCGTGCTCGCTCAGCGCCTCGCGCGGAAGCTCTGCACTTACTGCTGCGAGCTCTACATGCCGACCGCCGAGGACCTCCGGGCCTCGCGTTTCTCGCCCGAGCAGATCGCCTCCGTCGACGGGGTCGGCTTCTACCGCAAACGCGGGTGCCCACGCTGCTCGCAGACCGGGTACAAGGGCCGGATCGGGATCTTCCAGCTCATGGTGATGAGCGAGACGCTCGAGCGTCTCGCCGCGACGCGCGCGAGCCGGGACGAGGTCCAGCGGGCGGCGATCGAGGGCGGCATGAAGACGCTTTGGGACGACGGCCTCGCGAAGGTCGTCTCGGGCCTCACGTCGCTCGAAGAACTGGGCCGCGTGCTCGTATAGCCCCGGGCGTAGAGTTCGGCCCGATGGACGGCGTGCGGCTCGTCGACGCCTCCGACCCGGAGGAGGTCCGCGCGCTCTTCCGCGAGTACCAGGCGGAGCTCGGCGTCGACCTCTGCTTCCAGGGCTTCGACCGCGAGCTCGCCGAGCTTCCCGGGGACTACGGGCCGCCGGACGGCTCGCTGCTCGTCGCGTCCGTCGACGGCGAGCTCGCGGGCTGCGTCGCCCTCCGTCGGCTACGCGACGGCGTCTGCGAGATGAAACGGCTCTACGTGCGCCCCGCGTTCCGTCGGCGGCGGGTCGGGCGCGCGCTCGCGGAGGCCGTGATCGCGACCGCGCGGGAGCGCGGCTACGGGCGCATGCGGCTCGACACGCTCCCCTCGATGGGCGAGGCCAGCGCGCTCTACCACTCCCTCGGCTTCAGGGAGATCCCGCCGTACTACCGAAACCCGGTCCCGGGCGCGCGCTTCCTCGAGCTCGAGCTGTAGAACGCGACGCTACGAGGACTCGCAGCCCAGGTACGTCAGGGCTTGCATGGCCTCGTCCATGAAGGCGCCCGCCTCGGCGCGCGTGCGGAACCGGTACGGCCCAGGGCGGAGCGGCTCGATCTGAAGGCCGGATACCGGGTAGACCTCGCACTCGACGATCGCCTCGCCGTTCTGCTCGAGACAACGGAGCGCGACGACCTGCTTGCCGTCCTTTCGAGCCACGCGAGCGGTGACCTCGCGCGCTGGGGACCCGAACTGGTTCACGCGGCTGCGTTGACCGCGGCCTGCGCGATCGTCTCGCGATCCTCGAAGCTGTCGAAGCGAACCGCGACCTTGGGCCCGCGGGTGACGACGAGGATGCCGGGCGCGGCGCGAAGGTCGTGCTCCTTCGCGAGGGCCGCGACGGCGCTCTCCTTCGAGGCGTCGACGGCGAGGAAGCCGGCGCCGGCTGCCTGCGCTCCCGCGCGCGCCTCGCGGGTCGTCAGCGCGTCGAGGCTCGCGCCGGGCGCGTAGAAGACGACCACGACGGCGCGATGGGCCCGGAGCTCCCGCTCGAGCGGCGTGGGGGCCTTCACCGGCGCGCTCGCGCTCGAGCCGCGCACGCGGCTCGTCTTGGCGGGAGCAGGCTTCTTGAGCGGCTTCGGGCTCGCGAGCGCCGAGGCGTCCTCCGGCGCGGAAGGCCCGCCGAACGTAACGGCGCCGAACCCGGCTCCGATAAGGCCGAGGACGAGGACGGGGAGAAACACGCGTAGACGAAGATGTGACCGCATGCTCTCTTTATCGGTGCGACGATGTCGGGTTTCGACACCAAAAAAGGGGAAAGGGCGCGGTTTCCCGCGCCCTTTCGCGTTCGTTCGAGCGTCCTCGGTTACGGAGGACAGGCGCCGGCCGTGACGGTGCCGCCAGGGCCTTCTGCGTGGAAGGTCTTGCCGTTGACGGTGCTGGAGACGCAGTACGAATCGGCGTCGACGGTGCCGAGCGTGCCGATGAACCCTGCGTCGTAGGCGGCCTTGAGGATCGCCACGGTCATCGTCGCGTACGTGCCGTTGTCGGCGTAGTACGCCTCGATGGCCGGGATCGACGCGCGCACGTTCGCCTTGGCCGCGTTCTCGGCCGCGCGATCACGGAACTTGAGGTACGACGGCACCGCGATCGCGAGCAGGATCCCGATGATGATGACCACGACGAGGAGCTCGATCAGGGTGAAACCACCCTGCTTCTCGCTCTGCGTGATCCTGTTACTGAGCCTTGCGATCATATTGTTTGACTCCTCCTTCGTAAGGCGTAAGCGTCGGTGGCTCAGACGGGGTATCGGGCAAGCGCGGCGCGGTCGCTCCCCTCGTTAGGGGGATATTCCAGCGCCCTTTAGGGATCCTGCGCGAGTGCCGATAGGCGTCCCGGAGGCGCCATGGAAGCTGTTTCTGCGGCATTCGGAGCGAAGTACTCGATCGACGACCTGCTCGAGCGGACGGTCGCTGCCGGCGCGTCGGACCTGCACGTCACGGCCGGCTGCGAGCCCGCCATCCGCGTCAACGGCGTCCTCGAGCGCCTCGAGGACCTCGGCGCCCTCACTCC
>DASZKB010000209.1:0-3464 GCA_035947475.1 Gaiellaceae bacterium
GTCTCGGCGTTGAACGCCTTGCAGAACTCCATGATGTTGACGCCGTGCTGACCGAGCGCGGGGCCGACCGGCGGCGCCGGGTTCGCCTGCCCGCCCGGGATCTGGAGCTTGATGAGGGTGAGGACTTTCTTCGCCATTAGAGCGCGGCTAATCGATCTTCTTGACCTGGTCGTAGGAGAGCTCGACGGGGACCTGGCGCTCGAAGATGTTCACCTGGACCTTCAGCTTCTGCTGGTCTGGGTTCACGTCCACGATCTCTCCGTCGAAGTCGGAGAGCGGCCCCGACGTCACCTTGACGGACTGGCCGAGCTCGAAGTCCGCGACGGCGCGGCGCGGCGCCGCAGCGCCGGTCGCCGTGTGGAGGATACGGTCGACCTCGGGCTGCGAGAGCGGCACCGGTTTGCTCCCGGCGCCCACGAAACCCGTCACGCCCGGCGTGTTCTTGACGACGTTCCACGCCTCATCGGACATGTCCATGTTGACCAGCACGTAGCCGGGAAGGACGCGCTTCTCCTGGGGGACCTTCTGGCCGTCCTTCGTCACGATCTCCGTCTCGGTCGGCACGATCACGCGGCGGAAGCGCGGGCGCTGGCCCATCGAGTCGATCCGGTGCTCGAGGTTGGCCTTGACCTTGTTCTCGTGGCCCGAGTACGTGTTCACGACGTACCAGCGGAACATCGCTAGCGATCACCTTCCGAGCAGACCGCGTTCGCCGGACGCGAAAAGCGAGCGTCGCCAGGACGCAGGGAGCGCTCGTAGCCGGAGGCTACGGGTGCGACCGAGGACGCGGCGACGCGACGCTTTGCAGCGGATCGGCGAATGGGGGATGCGAGGAAGGGGGTCGCCATTCAAAACCCGAGCAGGACGTCGCGGACGAGCCGCTGGAAGACGTAGTCGGCCACGTAGAGGTACGCGCCGACGATCGCCACGGCGATGATCACCACGATGGTCGCGGAGACGATCTGGCGGCGGCCCGGCCAGTCGACCTTCTTGAGCTCGCCCCACGACTCGGCGCTGAAGCTCCGAAGGCCGCCCCCTCGCTCCCGCCGGACGCCGGCCTGGCTCTTCGGCTGGGTGGCCGGCTTGACCTGGCGCGCGCGCGTGCGCGCGGCCGAGGCGGCGGGCGCCTGGAAGTCGCCTCGCCTCCCGCGCCTCGTGCGCTCCCTCGCCATCAGCGGGTCTCCCGGTGCACGGTGTGGCGGCCGCACCAGCGGCAGTACTTCTTGAGCTCGAAGCGGTCGGGGTCGTTTCGCTTCGACTTGTTGGTCTGGTAGTTGCGTCGCTTGCACTCGTTGCAGGCGAGCGTGATCGCGACTCGGACTCCGGTTGCCACTTCGGTTTCTCTCTCTCGTTAGGGCGCTACAAAGGTAGCGGCGGGAGGATTCGAACCTCCGACACGCGGATTATGATTCCGCTGCTCTAACCACTGAGCTACGCCGCCGCGCGGCGTGAGTGTAGCAGGGGCATCGCCTTTCTCATTCGCCCCGGACGAGCTCGACTCCCTCACGCCCGAGGTCGGCGATCCCCCCGTCTGCGACGTGGTAGACGCGCTCGACCCCCGCCCGCTTCAAGAGCGACGCGGCGAGCGCGCTCCGGTTCCCGGTCGAGCAGGCGACCGCGACGGGCTTCGCCGGGTCGCGAAGCTCGCCCGGAAGCCCGTCGGCGAGCGCGTGGTAGGGCACGTGGAGCGACCCCTCGACATGCCCTTCCTCCCACTCGTCGTCGTCCCGGACGTCGAGGAGAAGAACGTCGTCGCGCGCGAGGCGCGCCGCCAGGTCCGTCGCCGCGAGCGCCTCCGTCGTCCCGATCTCGAGCCCGGCGTCGCGCCACGCAGGCAGCCCCCCAGCCAGGTAGCCGCACAGGTTGAGGAAGCCGACCGCCTCGAGCAGGCGCCCGAGCCGGCGCGCCTCCTCGTCGGTCGCCGCCGTCACGATCACGGCCGACTCGAGGTCGACCACCCACGCGGTGCGCGTTCCGACCGCGCGCCTGGACAGGGTGACGTTGAGCGAGCCCGGGACGTGCGCGCCGTCGAACTCGCGCGGGTCGCGCCCGTCCACGAGCGCCGCGCCGTCCTCGATCAACTGGCTCGCGCGCGCGGGAGCAAGCGGCTCGAGCGGAGAGGCCTCCCGGATCAGGGGGCCGGTGTTGAGCGCCACGATCCGCTCGAAGTTCGGCGGCTGGGGGGCGAGGTCCGAGGTGAGGGCGCGGACGAAGTCGCCTTCGTCCGCGATCGTCGCGAAGGGGTTGAAACGGCGCTCGAACCCGATCGTCGAGCCCGGCTTCTGGCTCATTCCGGCGCCGCCGCAAAGCGAGCCGCCGATGTGGCCGGGCCAGACCTCGGCGAAGTCGTCGAGCGCGAGAAGCCGCTGGAGCGAGCCGAAGAGACCGTGCGCGCCGTCGCTCGCGTCGACGGCGAGATCGGGCCGCGCGAGGTCGCCCACGAAGAGGGAGTCGCCTGTGACGGCGAGCCACGGCGAGTCGGCCCGCGAGCCGTCGACGACCACGTAGGCGGTGTGCTCCGGGCGGTGCCCCGGGGTCGCGACCGCGCGGATCCGAGCCGCGCCGAGCGTCACCTCGTCGCCGTCGCCGAACGGGACGTGGTCGAAGTCGACGTCCGCGTTCGCCGGGATGCGGAGCGTCGCGCCGGTCGCGCGCTCGAGCCGTCCCCGTCCCGATACGTGGTCGGCGTGGTTGTGAGTCTCGAGGATCTCGGTGATCCGGAAGCCGTGCTCGCGGGCGAGATCGAGATAGTCCTCGATCTCCCATTTGGGGTCGATCACGGCCGCCTCGCCGCGGTCGGCGACGACGTACGACGCACACCCGAGGTCGTCGTGGAGGACCTGCCGGAAGAACACGCGGCGTCATCATAAGTCGCCGCTTCGCGCCGTCCGGCGGCGCCGGGGCTAGGCGTCGACGCGCTCCGCCGCCAGGCGCTGGGTCAGCCGCTCGTAGAAGAAGGCGGCCACGAGGAGGAGGGCCCCTACCGCGAGGAACGAGAGGGCGCGCGCCAGGGAGCTGAGGCCGGCGAGGTCGTACGTGAAGATCTTCGCGAGCGCGATCCCGAAGAGGGCGAGCCCGCTCAGGCGGATCCGGCGCGAGGCGCGCACGAGCCCCACCGAGAGAAGCGCGAGGGCCACGCCCGCCCAGAGCGCCGTCACGGCCGTGTGCCCGCGGTCGAAGGCGGCCCCGAGGGCCACGTCCGAGAGGGAGACGAAGAGGGCGACGAGAGCGAGGGAGGCGCCGTAGAGGGCGAGGGCGCCCGCGCCCGCCAGGGCGGCCAGGCGCGCCCGCGCCCAGGCGGAGAAGAGGGCGAAGGCGAGGCAGGCGGCGGCCACGAAGAGGACGCTCGCAAGCCCGCGGGCGGGCTCGGAGTTGGTGGCGAAGAGGTGCTCGGGCGGGGCCTCGAAGACGAGCGCCTGGGCGCCCGCCAGGGCCAGGTAGGCGAGGGAGGCGAAAAGGAAGCG
>DASZKB010000210.1:0-4345 GCA_035947475.1 Gaiellaceae bacterium
CCCCGGCTTCCTGCGGGCGGCCGACAGGACGCTCCGCGCGATCGCCGTCGAGGCGAAGGGCATCGCCGCGCTCGTCGGCACGCCGCATCTCGACCGCGACCTCTTCAACGCCTGCGCCGTCTGCGCCGACGGCGAGGTGAAGGCGATCTACCGCAAGCGGTTCCTTCCGAACTACGGCGTCTTCGACGAGGACCGGTACTTCCAGCCCGGCCACGAGCTCGTGCTTCTCCGCTCCGGTGAGACCCTGATCGGGCCCACAGTGTGCGAGGACATCTGGCAGCCCGGCCCTCCGGCGACGGACCTCGCGCTCGCGGGCGCTCACGTCGTCGCGAACATCTCCGCGTCGCCCTTCCACGTCGGCAAGGGAGTCGAGCGGGAGCAGATGCTCGCCACCCGCGCGCGCGACAACTCCTGCTGGATCGCGTTCGTGAACGCCGTCGGCGGGCAGGACGAGCTCGTCTTCGACGGCCACAGCCTCGTCCTCGACGAGGACGGGCGGGTGGTCGCGCGCGCGCCGGCGTTCGAGGAAGCCCTGCTCGTCGCCGACGTCGACCCCACCACCGCGATCGCGCGGCGGCTCCGCGACGCGCGCCGGCGCTCGCTCGCCCGCGCCCAAACGGCGCTTCCCGACCCGCCCGTCGTCGACCTCGCCGGCGCGCCCGCGCCCTCCCGCAAGGCGGCCGCCCCCGTAGTCGCGCCGCTGCTTCCCGAGCTCGAGCAGATGCGGCTCGCCATCGAGCTGGGCCTGCGCGACTACGCGAAGAAGAACGGCTTCTCCGAAGTCGTCCTCGGAGTGTCGGGAGGCATCGACTCGGCCGTCACCGCGGCGCTCGCCGCCGAGGCGCTCGGGCCGGAGCGCGTGGTCTGTGTCTCGATGCCGTCCGCGTTCAGCTCGCCGGAGACGCGGCGCGACGCGAAGAAGCTCGTGGACAATCTGGGCGCTCGCCACCTCGAGATCCCGATCAACTCGCTCGTGGAGGCGATCGACACGGCGCTCGCCGAGGCCTTCGCCGGCACGGAGCGCGGCATCGCGGAGGAGAACGTCCAGGCGCGCGCGCGCGGGCTCCTCGTCATGGCGCTCTCGAACAAGTTCGGCTGGCTTGCGCTCGCGACCGGCAACAAGAGCGAGCTCTCGGTCGGGTACGCGACGCTCTACGGCGACATGGCCGGCGGCTTCGCGGTGCTCAAAGACGTCTACAAGACCGACGTCTTCCGGCTCGCCCGCCACCTGAACGAGCGCGCCGGCCGCGCGCTCATTCCCGAGACGGTGATCGAGCGGGCGCCGAGCGCGGAGCTCCGGGCCGACCAACGCGACGAGGACGCGCTCCCTCCCTACGCGAAGCTCGACGAGGTGCTCGAGGCGTACGTCGAGCTCGACTTCTCGCTCGAGGAGCTGACGCAGGACGGGTTCGACCGCGAGGTCGTCGAGCGGGCCGTCGCCATGATCGACAAGGCGGAGTACAAGCGGCGCCAGGCCCCGCCCGGGGTGAAGCTGCGCCCCCGCGCGTTCGGACGCGACCGGCGCGTCCCGATTACGAACCGCTGGCGCGGCTAGCCCGGCGCGCCTCGGCGTCGTCGAGCTCCCGCACCATCTCCTCCTCCAGAAGCTCGGGCAACACGAGCCGCTGGCGCACCTCGCGGGTGTACGACTCGATGCTGACGAGGAGCTCCTCCCACGCCTCCGCCTGAGCCCGAAGCTTGCGGAGGACGACGAAGGTGATCGCCACGCCGACCACGACCAGGACGAGCATCGCCAGGTTGAGGAGGAAGTTTGCGATCTCCCAGTTCACGCCGCCGAGCGGGAAATACCCGAAGGCGGCGGGGGGTGAAACCGCGTCGAGGGGGTACGGTAGGAGACGAGCGAAGGAGGAGCGATGGCGCAGACTGAAACGGCTGTACGAACGACGCGGAACTACGTCGCCGGCGCGTGGACCGACGCCGACGCAAGCGAGCGGCTGCCGGTCACCAACCCGGCCACCGGCGAGGTGCTCGCCGAGCTGCCGCTCTCCGGGCGCGCCGAGGTCGACGCGGCCGTGCGGGCGGCACGCGAGGCGTTCCCCGGCTGGCGAACGACGCCGCCGCTCGAGCGCGCGCGGGCGTGCTTCGCGCTGAAGCAGATTCTCGAGGAGGAGAAGGACGAGCTCGCGCGCCTGGTGACGCGCGACAACGGCAAGGCTCTCAAGGACGCGGCCGGTGAGATCCGGCGCGGCATCGAGTGCGTCGAGGTTGCGACGGGGATCCCGTCGCTCATGCAGGGCTCGAACCTCGAGGACGTCTCGCGCGGAATCGACTCGGACATGATCCGGCAGCCGATCGGTGTCTTCGCGGCCGTCACGCCGTTCAACTTCCCGTTCATGGTCCCCATGTGGTTCCTGCCGTTCGCGATCGCGTGCGGGAACACGTTCGTCCTGAAGCCGTCCGAGCAGGATCCGCTCACGATGGAGTACACGTTCGAGCTCCTCGACCGCATCGGTCTCCCGCCCGGAGTCGCCAACCTCGTGAACGGCGGCAAGGAGACCGTCGACGCCCTTCTCGAGCACCCGGAGGTCAACGGCGTCTCGTTCGTCGGCTCGACCCCCGTGGCGCGCTACATCTACGAGACGGCGGCGAAGCACGGCAAGCGCGTGCAGGCGCTCGGCGGCGCGAAGAACCACGTGATCGTGATGCCGGACGCCGACCTCGAGGGCGCGGTCGAGGGCGTGCTGTCCTCGGCGTTCCACGCCGCGGGCCAGCGCTGCCTCGCGAACTCGGTCTGCATCGGCGTCGGGGACGCGTACGACGCGCTCAAGGAGCGGCTGGCCGAGAAGGGGCGGGCGATGGTCGTGGGTGACGGCTCCGACCCGGAGACGGAGGTCGGTCCGGTCATCTCGACCACGGCTCGCGAGCGGATCCTCGAGTGGATCGACAAGGGCGTCGCCGAGGGCGGCGAGCTTGTCCTCGACGGCCGCGGGGCGGGTGGCGACGACGACCAGTTCCTCGGGCCGACCATCATCGAGACGCATCCGGACGCCGAGCTCGCGAAGGAGGAGGTGTTCGGACCCGTCCTGACTCTCCTGCGCGCGAACGACCTCGACGAGGCGCTCGAGATCCTGAACTCGTCGGCGAAGGGGAACGCCGCTTCGCTCTTCACGACCAGCGGCGGCGCCATGCGCAAGTTCCGCTACGAGGCGCAGGCGGGCATGCTCGGCGTCAACATCGGCGTCGCGGCGCCGATGTCGTTCTTCCCGTTCACGGGGTGGAAGGAGTCGTTCTTCGGCGACCTGCACGCGCACGGGCGCGACGCGATCGAGTTCTACACCGAGAAGAAGGTCGTCATCACGCGCTGGCCGAAGACCTGAGTGGCGCAGGCGAAGCGGTTCGAGTACGCGGCGTCCGTCGAGCGGGACGGGCGCCTCCGTGGCCGCGACGACTCGCCTCTCGACCTGCCGGAGGGATGGACGCCCGAGCACCTGGTGCTCGCCGCGCTCGGACGGTGCACGCTCAAGAGCCTGAGTCACCACGCCGAACGCGGCGGCGCGGTGGCGGGGGGAAGCGCGCACGCGTCGGGCGTCGTCACGAAGCGTGAGGGCGACGAACGGTTCGCGTTCGTCGAGATCGAGTGCCGGCTCGACGTCGAGCTGGATCCGGCGCCCGAGGGGCGCGAGCTCGTCGAGCTCCTGAGCCTCGCCGAGCGCGACTGCTTCATCGGGGCGTCCTTGCGCGTGGCCCCGCGGTACACCTGGCGCGTCAACGGCCGCGCCGTCTCGGCGTGACACGTCCGCCTCTGCTATACCGCTCTAGATAATACCCGACGGTATGTCCGATCGGCGAGCCGGACGAAGCCGGGCGACGTGTCATACCTGATCTTATAATGCGTTCGGGTATAGTGGCGCACACCAACCCGTTCCGGTACGGCGCGCTCGCGCTCGACGAGGCCTTCACCGATCGCGAGGTCGAGCTCCGCGAGCTCAAAGCCGACGTCCTCAACGGCCAGGACCTCGTGATCTTCGGCCGTCGGCGCTTCGGGAAGTCGTCGCTCGTTCTCAAGGCAGCACAGGACCTGATCGCGAAGAAGGTGCTCATCGCGTATTGCGACCTGATGACGGCGCCGACCAAGGCGCGATTCGCCGAGAAGCTCGCCAAGACGATCCACGAGGACATCGCGTCTCCCCTCTTCCGGATCCGTGAGAAGGCGATCGCCGTCTTCCGCGGTCTCCGGATCCAACCCAAGATCACGATCGATCCCGACGACGGCAGCTTGAGCTTCGGGTTCGACGCGTCCTATGCGCCGGCCGACATCGACGCGACGATCGAGAAGCTCCTCGCCCTCCCCGGCGAGCTCGGTGCCGACCGCGGCCGCAGGGTC
>DASZKB010000211.1:0-14647 GCA_035947475.1 Gaiellaceae bacterium
GCGTGGTGAGCTCGCCGAGCGGATTGGACGGGCCGAGGTCGAGGCGGTCGAGCGGGGGGCGCACACCAACGATCTGAGAGCGCTCTGGGAGGAGATGACGGTCGTGCGCCGCTCGGCGCCGGGGGCGTCATGGTGACGGCCGAGCGCGTCTGGACGGCCCTCGCCGGCGTCCCCGACCCCGAGATCCCGGCGATCTCCGTCGTCGACCTCGGAGTCGTGCGCGACGTCGCCGTCGAGGACGGGCGCGTCCGCGTCGTGTTCACCCCCACATTCCTCGGCTGCCCGGCTGTCGAGGTCATGCGTGAGCGCATCGAGGAGGCCGTGCGCGGCCTCGGCGCGGAGCCCGAAGTCGACGTCGTCTTCGACGAGCCGTGGTCCACCGACCGCATAACGCCGGAAGGGAGGCGCAAGCTCCGCGAGGTCGGCTTCGCTCCGCCCGCCCCGCGCGCCGCCGGGGCGCCCCAGCTCGTCGAGCTCCAGCGTGGCGCCTTCCGCTGTCCGTACTGCGGCTCGACGGACACGCGACTCGAGAACATCTTCGGCCCGACCCCCTGCCGCTCGATCCGCTACTGCGGGAGCTGTCGCCAGCCCTTCGAGCAGTTCAAGACGCTCTAGCCGTCTCTTGATCTTCATCGCATCCGTGCTATACATAGCATTGATGCGATATGGGCGAGCGAGCTAGCGGCCGCAAGCGCGACCGCGCCGCGAGAGCGCTCGAGCGGCTTCGAGAGAAGGCGCTCGAGCGGCCCGCGGCGGACGAGTTCGACGCCTACTACGCCGAGCTCGCGCGCAAGGTGGCCGAGCAGCGTCTCGCCCGCGAGCTCTCACAGGCGGAGCTCGCCGAGCTCTGCGGCACGACGCAATCGGCGATCGCCCGCCTCGAGAGCGGCGAGCGGCCCCCGCGCATCGACACGCTGCTTCGAATCGCGAACGCGCTCGACTGCGAGCTCGAGGTCGAGCTGCGGCCGCGGACCCGTACGAGGAAGAGAGGTGGAGATGAGCACCCGAGTTGACGTCGAGGAACTCCAGACGACGAACATCGAGAAGCTCCTGGCGGTCGTCCTCGCGGTCTTCCTCCTGATCGGAGGGCTTTGGGCGTACCAGGAGATCGACGACCGCGTGCGAGCGGCGGTCGAGACGGCACCTGCCCCCAGCCCCGAGGACGAAGCTGCGATCGCCCGCTTGGAGACGGCGCGCGGGCAGCTCGACGCCGCGCGCGAGCACGAGCGACAGGCCTTGACGGAGCTCGAGCTCCGACGCGAGGCGTACCGAACCGCGCTCGACGCCGGGCGCCCGGCCGCTCAGCTCGGGCGGGACTACCGGAGCGCCGACGCGGATTACGAGCGCGCGCGCGCCGAGACGCAGGACGCGGAACGAGAGGTCGACGCGGCTCGACCGGCCGCCGACGCCGCCGCCCGGCGCGCCGCCGCGGCATACGAGAGCCGGCTCGAGCGGCAGGGGCTCTACATCTTCCTCCCGCGGCTCGCCCTCGTGCTCGCCGCCATGATCTTCGCCTACTGGTTGCTCGGGCGGCTGCGGCGAGGCAACTCGCGCTATCTCCCTGTCGGGTTCGCCGTCGTCGGGTTCGCGGCGATCCTCGCGTTCGTCATGGCGGTCGACTACACGACCGACTACATCGACCCGCTCGACCTGGGCCCGCTCGTCCTCTCCGTCGTCGGCATCGGGCTCACTCTGCTCTCCTTCGCCGCGCTCCAGCGCTACCTCGCGCGGCGGGTCCCGTACCGGCGCGTCCGGAGGCGGGAGTGCCCCTTCTGCGGCTACCCCGTGACCGACAACGAGCACTGCGAAGGGTGCGGACGCGAGGTCGTCGCGTCCTGCACGACCTGCGGCAACCGCCGCCGCGTCGGGACGCTCCACTGCGCGACCTGCGGAAGCACCTAGGGTTCGCCACGATGAGCTGGGTAGCCCGAGCGGCGCTCGTCGTCGCCGTCATGCTGGCGGCCGCGTGCGGAGGGGACGAAGCCGCCCCCGAGCAGCCGCCTCTCCCGCCGGCTCAGGAGACGACGACGACCGTACCGACCGAGGCGACGACCACCGAGCCGACGCCCGCGCCCGGGGCCGCGATCACGGTCGAGACTCCGGAGTCGGGAGCGGAGGTTTCGAGCCCCCTCACGGTGGCGGGAACGGCGAACGTCTTCGAGGCGAACGTCACCGTCCGCCTGCTCGACGAGCGCGGCGCCGAGCTCGCGCGCCGCTTCACGACGGCGACGTGCGGAAGCGGTTGCCGTGGGGAGTACTCGACGCGGATCGCGTTCACGGTCGGCGCCGAGCAGCGCGGCACCCTCGTCCTCTCGGACGACGACGCCGACGGGGACGGCAAGCCCCAGCACGAGGTGCGCGTCCCGCTCGTGCTCGTGCCCGGATAGCTACCGTCCCGTGAAGCGCGGGTCGCGCTTCTCGAGGAACGCGGCCACGCCCTCGCGAAAGTCGTCCGTCCTCGTCGCGGCCGTCTGAAGCTGCGCCTCGCGCTCGAGCTGCTCCGCAAGCGTCGCCGTGCCCGCGTGATCGAGGAGCCGCTTCGTCATGGCGACGCCGCGGGTAGGCATGGCCGCCAGCTCGCCCGCGAGCTCACTCGCGCGCGCGCCGAGGCGCTCGTGCTCGATGACCTCCGAGACGAGGCCCCAGGCGTGCGCCTCGGCCGCCGAGAGCCGCCGCCCGGACGAGAGCCACTCGAACGCGCGCGCGTAGCCGAGCAGGTGGTAGACGAAGAACGACCCGCCCGAGTCGGGGATGAGCCCGATGTTGATGAACGCCGGGACGAAGCTCGCCTGGTCGGAGGCGAGGCGGATGTCGCACGCGCACGCGAGCGAGAGGCCGGCCCCGGCCGCCGGCCCGTTTACGGCGGCGATCACGGGCTTCTCCAGCGCCCGGAGCGCCAGCACGTTCGGGGCGTAGAGCCCGCGCAGGCGCCCGCCGATGTCACCCGTCTCTTCACGAAACTCCGTCAGGTCCTGGCCGACGCAGAAGCCCCGCCCGGCCCCGGTCACCACGACCGCGCGCACCTCCGCCGCCCGCGCCTCCTTGAGCGCGGCGGCGAGCGCCTCGTGCATCGCGCGGTTGAAGGCGTTCAGGACGTCCGGCCGGTTGAGCGTGATCGTCAGGACCGCGCCGTCCCGGGCCACCTCGACCTCCGGCATGCAGGGAAGACTCTCACACGTTCGGTCGTTCTCGCGGGTAGCCGTGACGAGCGAACCGACCTTCATCGACGCCTTCCTCGGCCCCGAGCACCCCGGGAAGCCGCCGACCGGCGTGGACGACGCCGAGGCGCTCGATGCGTACTCGCGCGTCGTCATCACCGTCGCGGAACGCCTTTCGCCCTCGGTCGCGAACCTCCGCGTGTCGCGGCGCGTCCGCGGAGGGCGCAGGCTCGCGGGGGGCGGGAGCGCCGTCGTCATTACGCCCGACGGCTACATGCTCACGTCGGCGCACGTCGTCGCTCAAAGCGACGGCGGGGCGCGCGCCTCCTTCGTCGACGGCCGCGAATGTGACGTCGAGGTGGCCGGGAGCGACCCTCTCTCCGACCTGGCCGTCCTGCGCACGGAGGCTCGGGACCTCACCCCTGCCGAGCTTGGCGACGCGGAGGTGCTTCGCGTCGGCCAGCTCGTCGTCGCGATCGGAAACCCGAACGGCTTCGCGGGCTCCGTAACGGCGGGCGTCGTCTCGGCGCTCGGCCGCTCGCTCGCGCCGGCCGGGCGGATCATCGAGAACGTCATCCAGGCGGACGCCGCGCTCAACCCCGGCAACTCGGGCGGCGCGCTCGCGGACGGAAACGGCCGCGTAGTCGGCATCAACACGGCCGTCGCGGGCGTGGGGCTCGGCCTCGCCGTCCCGATCAACGGTGCGACCCGAAAGATCATCGGCGCGCTCATGACGGAGGGACGCTTCCGCCGCTCGTACCTCGGCATCGCCGGGGGATCCCGGCCGCTCCCGCCGCGCCTTGCCGCCCGGGTCGGACGCGCGGCGGGCGTCGAGATAGTCGAGGTGGTCGCCGGCAGCCCCGCCGCCCGCGCCGGCCTCCGCCCGGAGGACCTGATCGTGGATCTCGACGGGATCCCGGTCGAGGGCGTGGACGACCTCCAGCGCCTGATGGCGGGCGAGCTGATCGGGAAGACGGTCACGGTGACCGTCGTCCGCGACGGGCGCGACCTCCCCGTCGAGCTCGTCCCGGCCGAGCTCGCGCTCTAGTCCGTCCCGCCGGCCGCGCGCGGCGCGGCGTCGCGGCCGTTCCCGTCGCGCAGGACGAAGACTCCGTATCCGCGCACGTCGCCGCCTGCGGTCTCGAGCGTCGCCTGATAGGAGATGACGTCGTCCGCGTCGGCGTAGGCGTCGACCGAGCGGATGCGCGGGCGCCCCGCCAGATAGCCCGCGAAGAACTCGCGCAGGGCCTCGCGCCCGGTGACGACGCGGTCGAAGCGGACGAGGACGGCCTCGTCGTCGTACTGCGCGAGCAGCCCCTCGAGGTCACCCGCTTCGATGAGCTCGACCTGGCGTTCGAAGAGCTCGCGCGGCGACTCCACGCGTCAGCGACCTCTGAACTCCGGCTTCCGCTTCTCGACGAAGGCGCGCAGCCCCTCGCGCGCGTCCTCGGACGCGAACGCGAGGTAGAGAAGCCGCCGCTCGTGGTCGAGGCCCATCTCGAGCGGCGCCTCGAACGCCCGGTTCACCGCCTCCTTCGCGAGGCGCTGCGCCACCGGGCCCTTCGCGGCGATCTCGCGCGCGACCCGCTTGGCCTCGTCGAGCCACGCCTCCTTCGCGACCACGCGGGCGACGAGGCCGGCGCGTTCGGCCTCGCGTGCGTCGAGGAGGCGGCCCGAGAGGACGACGTCCATCGCCGTCGCCTTGCCGACCGCGCGGGTAAGCCTCTGCGTTCCGCCCGCTCCCGGGATGAGCCCGAGGGCCGTCTCGGGCTGACCGAAGCGCGCGGTCTCCGACGCGACGACCAGGTCGCAGGCCATCGCGAGCTCGTTCCCGCCCCCGAGGCAGTACCCCGACACGGCCGCCACCAGCGGCGTCCAGAGCTTGCGGATCGCGTCCCAGCGCTCGACCCGGCGGGCGTAGAACATCTCGATCGCACCCGCCTCCGCCATCTCGCCGATGTCCGCCCCCGCCGCGAAGGCGCGCTCCGACCCCGCGAGAACGATGCAGCGGACGCCGGCGTCGCGGTCGAGCTCCTCGAGGCGAGCCACGAGGTCGCCCATGAGCTCCTCGGAGAGCGCGTTCAGCTGGTCGGGACGGTTGAGCCGGACGACGGCGATCGGCTCCTCGCGCTCGACGACGACCAGGGACTCGGTCACTTGCGCTCGAGGAACCGGCGCAGGGCTTCCTGAGGCTCCTCCGTCGCCATCGAGAGCGCGAGCCAGTCGCGCGCGTGGTTGATCGTCTCGTGCCACGCGAGGTCCTTCCAGAAGTTCAGGTGCTGGCGCGCGTAGCGCGTCGTCTGCGGCAGCTTCCGCGCCAGGCTCTCGACGAGCCGGTCGACCTCCGCGTCCAGCTCGGCCGCGGGCACGACCCGGTTCACGAGCCCCCAGTCCTCCGCCTTGCGAGCCGGGATCTCCTCGCAGAGGAGGACGATCTCGCGCGCGCGGCGGTCCCCGACGATGATCGGCAGCCACTGGGTCGCGCCCCCGGCCGGGACGGAGCCGTGCTCGGGCCCGACGTGGCGGATGTACGCGTCCTCGACCATCACGGCCAGGTCGCACGCCATCTGCAGCTCGTTGCCGCCGCCGACGCAAATGCCGTTGATGCGGGCGAGCGTCGGCTTCCCCACCTCCCGCAGGCGATCGTGCGCGTCCTTGAAGGCGCCGAACCACTTCCAGTACTCGCCCGGCTTCCCGACGTACTCGTCCGCCCACGACTTGAGATCGGCGCCGACGCAGAAGGCGCGGCCCGCACCCGTGAGGACGACGACGCGGATCTCGTCGTCCCACGACGCGTCCTCGCACGCCCGCGCCAGCTCGCGCAGCATGCGGAAGTCGAAGGCGTTCAGGACCTCGGGGCGGTTGAGCGTGATCGTCGCCCGGGGCGGCGCCTTCTCGTAGACGATCGCCTCGAAGGCGAGCTCCGAGGGGTCGCGCGGCTCTGGGCGGGCCTGTTCGGTCACTCTAGCTCCGCGAAGTGCACGTGGAAGGGAACGCCCATCTCCACGGCGTCCTTCCCCGTCTCGGCGAACTCGGGCGTCCGCGCGGCGCTTCGGAACGCGTCCATGTCGGGAAACTCCCACTCGGCGTAGTACGGGAACTGGGGTTCGCCCGCCGGCGAGCCGAAGACCCGTCCGTGCCGGAAGGTCGCGCCGGCGACGTTACGGCAGAGGTCGGCGTGGCGCGCGTACCGCTCGGCGTCGGGCACTTGCTCGTACAAGACGAAAACCTTGACCACATCGCTCCTTTCGGCGGCGGACGATGCTAGCGCGTGCGCGGCTCGGGAAGCGGGCGCAGAACGAGCCACCCGGCGAGCGGCGAGAGCGCGAGGAGCGCGAACGCCATCCGCCACGACGTCCTCTCGACGAGGGTGGCGAACGCGACCGGGGCGACGATCCCGAAGAGGGAGAGCGCCGTCTGCTGGAACCCGATCGCGGCGCCGCTTCTCGCCCGGCCCGCGAGCTCGACCGCGGCCGTGAAAGCAAGCCCGTTCCACGCCATCGAGAGGGCGCTCGCGGCGACGAGGACGGGCACGGCCACGACGATCGGCGCGGGGAGGAGAAGCGCGGTGGCGACGAGCGCGCCGACGACCGCGATCCCGATCGCCTTGAGCGGCGCGAGCCGCGCCCTCGCCCGGTCCGACCACGCGCCCGCGGCCACGCGGAGCGCCGCGCCGAGCACGTTCACGACCGCCAGCGCGGCGGCGGCCGCGCCGGTCGAGAAGCCGCGCTCGTCATGCAGGAAGAGAACGAGGAAGCCCGTGAGCGCGACCTGCGCGAAGACGTAGAGCCCGCCCCCGAGGGCGAGGAGCCAGAGCCGCCGGTCTCGCATCGACGACGCGGCGACCGGCGCTTCCACCGGTTCGCGATTCGGATCGCGCAGCACGACGCCCCCGGCGAGGGCGCCCGCGAAGCAGAGGGCGGCGAGGAGGAGAAACGCGCCCTCGAGGCCGCCGCGGCCCTCGGCGGCGGGCAGCGCGAGGGCCGCCGCGACGCCACCGAGCGGGATGGCGGTCTGGCGGAGGCCGAACGCAAGCCCGCGCTCCTCCTCCTCGAACCACTGCATGACGGCTCGCCCGCTCGCGGAGTTCACGCTCACCCCGGCGGCGCCTCCGACGACGAGCGCGACGACCAGAGCCCAGAGGGCCGGCGCGAACGCGGCCCCCACGGCGGCGACGCCAGCGATCGCGAGCCCCGATGCCAGCACGAAGCGCTCGCCCGCGCGGTCTGCGAGCAGGCCCCACGGCAGGAGCGTCACCGTCGCGCCGACCCAGACGCTCGTGAGAACGAGCCCGACCTCCCCGAGCGTGAGGCCGTACGCGTCGCGAAGCGCGGGCGCGAGGACGGGGGTTCCGACGAGGAACGCGGCGAACGCGGCCTGGGCCCCGGTCCCCGCGCCCAGGACGGCCCAGCGGTAGCGCGAGCGCACCTCTACAGGCCGAAGGGGTTCGTCGGCCTTGCGCCCGTCCAGGTGAGAACGCTCTTCGTCTCGAGGTAGAGGTCGAGCGTCTCGAGCCCGAGCTCGCGTCCGAACCCCGACTGCTTGTAGCCCCCGAACGGGATCCCCGGGAACGCGGTGTACGGCATGTTGATCCCGACCGTCCCCGCCTTGATCTGGCGTGCGAGCCGATGGCCCCGCGCGGGGTCGCCCGTCCACACGGTCGCGACGAGGCCGTACTTCACGTCGTTCGCGATCCGAACGGCGTCCTTCTCGTCCTCGAACGGGATAACGGTCGCGACGGGGCCGAAGATCTCCTCCTGCGCGACCACCATGCGGTTCTCGACCTTCGCGAGCACGGTCGGTGGATAGAAGAACCCATCTCCGTCGGGTGGCGCGCCGCCCGCGACGACGTCCGCTCCCTCCTCCCGGCCGAGCTCGACGAACCGGTGAACCTTGTCGCGATGGGCGCCGGAGATCAGGGACCCCATCTGCGTCTCGGCGTCGAGCGGATCTCCGACCTTGACGCGCGCGACCACGTCCGTGAAGCGCGCCACGAAGTCGTCGTAGAGGGGGCGCTCGACGAGCACGCGCGAGCGCGCCTCGCAGGTCTGACCGGCGGCGTAGTAGATCGCCCACGCCGAGCTTGGGACCGCGTCGTCGAGATCGGCGTCGGCGAAGACGATGTTCGGGCTCTTGCCGCCGAGCTCGAGTGAGACCCGTTTGACCGGATCGGAGGCGAGGCGCATCACCTCGCTTCCCGACTCGGTCGACCCGGTGAAGGCGACCTTGTCCACACCTGGATGCGAGACGAGGTACGCGCCCGTCGTCGGGCCGTCGCCCGGCACGACGTTGACGACGCCGGGTGGGATGCCGACGCCGTTCGCGAGCTCCGCGAGCCGGAGCGCCGTCAGGGGCGTCGCCGGATCGGGCTTGAGCACGACCGTGCAGCCGGCCGCAAGTGCGGGGGCGAGCTTCCAGGTCGCGAGCGAGAGCGGGTAGTTCCACGGGACGATCTGGGCGCAGACGCCGACCGGCTCCCTGAGCGAGTAGAAGAGGAGAGAGCCGCCGATCGGGTTCGAGCGGCCGGCGATCTCGGCGACCGCCGAGGCGTAGAAGCGGAAGTTCTCGACCCCCTGGGCCAGCTCCGCCTTGACGGATGCGATCGCTTTCCCGACGTTCCGCGTCTCGAGCTCGGCGAGCTCCTTGCGGTTCTCGTGCACCGCGTCGGCGAGTGCGTGGAGGAGGCGCGAGCGCTCGGTCGCGGGCGTCTTTCCCCAGGGTCCCGCCAGCGCCGCGCGCGCCGCCTCGACCGCCCGGTCGACGTCCGCCGCGCCCGCCATCGCGGCGCGCGCGAGGGGCGCCTTCGTGGCCGGCTCGACGAGGTCGCGCACCTCTCCGGACGCCGCCTCGACGAGCTCGCCGTTGATGTAGAGCCCGTACTCGCGCTCGGTCGCTACCGCCACGGTCGGGACGATAACCCGTTCGCTACGTCCGCTCGAAGAGCGCGGCCTGGCCCTGGCCGACGCCCACGCAGAGCGTGGCGAGGCCGTAGCGCCCGCCGCGGCGGCGGAGCTCGTGGAGGAGCGTGACGACGAGCCGCGCGCCGCTCATCCCGAGCGGGTGCCCGAGCGCGATCGCCCCGCCGTTCACGTTCACGCGCTCCTCGTCGAGCCCGAGCTCCCGGATCACCTGGATGCTCTGCGAGGCGAACGCCTCGTTCAGCTCGACGAGGTCGACGTCGCCGATCTCGAGCCCGGCGCGCGCCAGCACCTTGCGGACGGCCGGGATCGGGGCGATCCCCATGACGCGCGGGTCGACCCCGACGACGGCGCTCGAGACGAAGCGTCCGAGCGGCGCGGCGCCGAGCTCTTGCGCCTTCTCCGCGCTCGCGACCACGAGCGCGGCGGCGCCGTCGTTCACGCCGCTCGAGTTGCCGGCCGTGACCGTTCCGTCGTCGCGGAAGGCGGGCTTCAGCGCCCCGAGCTTCTCGAGGCTCGTGTCCGGGCGCGGGTGCTCGTCGCGCGCCGCGCCGTTGACCGAGACGAGCTCGTCCGCGAAGCGGCCCGCCTCGTTCGCCGCCGCCCAGCGGCGCTGGCTCTCGAGCGCGAAAGAGTCCTGCTCCTCGCGCGAAATCTCCCACCGCTCCGCCACGTTCTCGCCCGTCTCGCCCATCGACTCGAGCGGGAACATCTCGGCCATGCGCGGGTTCGGGAACCGCCACCCGAGAGTGGTGTCCCAGACGGTCTGGTTGCCGCGCGGAAAGGGGCGCTCCGGTTTCCCGATCACGAGCGGGGCGCGGCTCATCGACTCGACGCCGCCTGCGACGAAGAGGTCGCCGTCACCCGCCCGCACGGCGTGACAGGCCTCGACGACGGCGGTGAGACCGGACGCGCAGAGGCGGTTGACGGTGACGCCGGCCACCTGCTCCGGGAGGCCGGCGAGAAGCGCCGCCATCCGGGCGACGTTGCGGTTGTCCTCGCCCGCCTGGTTGGCGCATCCGAAGTACACGTCCTCGATCTCGCCGTCCGGTACGCCGGCGCGCGCGACCGCCTCGCGAATGGCGAGCGCGGCGAGATCGTCCGGGCGAACGTCCGCGAGAGCGCCGCCGTAGCGACCGACGGGCGTCCGCACCGCCGAGATGATGACCGCCTCGGACACGAGGCGAGTGTAGCCAGCGGTTATCCGACGAACTCGACGCGCACCGGGCTTCCGAACGCGCCGATTCCCTCGCCTCGGGCGAGCAGCTCGGCCACCGCCTGACGGCCCTCCTCGCCGTAATCCTCGGTCCGCTCGTTCACGTACATGCCGACGAAGCGATCGGCGAGCGCGCGGTCGAGCCCGCGCCCGAATCCGACCGCGTACGAGAGCGCTTCGGGACGCCGACGGAGCCCGACGGAGATGGACTCGCGCAGGATCGCCGCGACGTCGCGAAGGACCTCGCCGCCGAGGTCCCGGCGGGCGACGTTGATCCCGAGCGGCAGCGGCAAGCCCGTCTCGAGCAGCCACCACTCGCCCAGATCGACGACGGCGTGAAGCCCGTGGGAGGCGTAGGTGAGCTGCCCCTCGTGGATGAGAAGGCCGGCCGGTGCGCGCCCTGATTCGACCTCGTCGAGGACGCGGTCGAAAGGAACCTCGCGATAGCGAAAGTCGCGACCGAGGAAGAGTCGGAGGACGAGAAAGGCGGTCGTCATCCGGCCCGGGACGGCGATCTCGAGCTCCGCGAGCTCCCTGGGCGAGCGCGGCTCGGGCGCGACCACGACCGGTCCGTAGCCCGAGCCCATGCTGGCGCCGTGCGGGAGGATCACGTAGCGGTCCTGGACGAAGGGATAGGCGTGCAGGGAGATCGCCGTCACCTCGAGGCGTCCCTCGAGCGCCCACTCGTTGAGCGTCTGGATATCGGCGAGGACGTGCTCGAACTCGTAGCCGCCCGTGTCGACGACGTCGGCGGCGAGTCCCCAGAACATGAAGGCGTCGTCGGGGTCCGGGCTGTGTCCGAGGCGGATTCGCAAGGCCGGGCGCGGCAAGGTAGCAGCCGGCGCTCCGCCGTAGAATTTGAGCCGTGTCGAAACCTGCTCTGAGCGAGGCGATCCAGGACTATCTGAAGGAGATCTACAAGCTCCTCGCCGCGGGTGAGCGCGCGACCACGACGGCGATCGCACGCCAGATGGGAGTCGCTCCCTCGTCGGCTACCGCGATGCTCAAGAAGCTCGCCGCGCTGGACCTCGCCGAGCACGCGCCGTACCGGGGCGTCACGCTCACGGAGGCGGGGAACCGGATCGCGCTCGAGGTGATCCGCCACCACCGCCTGCTCGAGCAGTACCTGGCGGAGACGCTCGGCGTGGCGATCGACGCCGTCCACGCCGAGGCCGACCGGCTCGAGCACGCGCTCTCCGAGGAGCTCGAGGCACGGATAGACGAGCAGCTCGGCTTCCCGACCCACGATCCCCACGGCCACCCGATCCCCGACGCGGGCCTCAAGGTCGAGCGCTCGCAGCTTCGGTCGCTCGACGCGCTCGCACCCGGCGAAGAGGCGACGGTGAAGCGCGTCCCCGACGGAGACGCGAGCCTCCTGCGCTATCTCGCCGACCTCGCGCTCGTCCCGGGCGGGCGCGTCAAGGTCGAGCGCGGGGAGCCGTTCGGCGGCCCGCTCACGATCGCGGTCGGCGGGAGCGAGCACACGATCTCCCGCGAGCTCGCCGCGCAGATCGGCGTCGGCTAGCCGCGCCGCTAGCCGGGCATGTGCCCGAAGAACCACCGCTCGAGAGGCTTCAGGAGCTCCTCGTCGCGGAACGGCTCTACGTCTTCGTTCACGCCCTCCTCCGCTGAGACGCGGAGATCGTCGCTGAGCGCGTTGTTCGCCGCCTCGAGAGCGTCGGACATCTCGTACCCGTCGAAGATGTAGTCGTCGGCGCGCGGCGCCGGCGTGGGGCGGTGGTTCGGGTTGATCGCCCGCCCGACCGCCCACAGCGCCCCGGGGCGGCGCTCGATCCAGATCACGATCTCCTCGCGGGTTCCGTCGTCGCCGACCCCGTGGACGACCCGCTCTGCGAAGCGCTTGGCCCCGGGATCGCGCGGCACGGAGAGAAGGATACAATCGCCCCCCGTGGGAATCTTCGACCGCCTCCGGGGCAAGAGCGAAGGCACGCAGGCGACCCGCGGGCCGTCCAAGGAGGACGCGCTCGCCGCGTACGTCGTGCGGGAGCACCGGCTCGGGCGCTCGCTCGACGAGATCCTCGACGACCCGTACCTGAAGAACCGCGCCACCGAGGAGCAGCGTCTTCGCCTTCTCGAGCGCCCCGAGGTGATCCGCGCGGTCGGCGAGGACACCGCCGCGACGGCGCGCGAGCGCGTCCGCGAGTCGTAGAGCGACCGGCTAGACGTCCACGCCAAGGCCGCGCTCGCGCGCGCGCTCGACGACGAGCTTTGCGGCGGCGAGATCTTCGGCGGCGATCCCGACGCTCTTGAAGAGGATGATGTCGCCGTCCGCCTGACGTCCGGGGAGCTCGCCACCGACGACCTCGGCGAGCTCGTGAACCTCGAGCCAATCGAGGACGCCGCGCTCGACGGGCTCGGCGAGGTCCCCCGCCTCGATCTTCGCCTGCTCGCGGGAGTCGCAGCAGACGAACGAGGCGCGTTCGATCACGGCGTTGTCGAGCTCGCGCGCCTCCCGGCGGTTGGCGCCGACCGCGCAGACGAGGGCGCCGGGACGAAGCCACTCGCCGCGAAGCACGGGATCGCGCGCCGTCGTGACCGTCACGACCACGTCCTGCTCGGCGACGTCGCGGTAGTACTCGGCCGCCTCCGCTCCGTGGCGGCGGCAGAACTCCTCGAGCGAGGCCGGCGTGCGCGAGTACGCGACGACGCGCTCTAGGGTGGGCAGCGCCTCGCGCAGGCAGGCGAGCTGTGTCTCGGCCTGGTGACCGGCCCCGATCAGCCCGAGCGTCCGGGCGTCCGGGCGCGCGAGGTGCTTCGCGGCCACCGCGGTCGCCGCCCCGGTCCGGAGGCGGCCGAGCTCGTCCGCCTCGACGAGCGCGAGAACCTCCGGCCGGTCGGCCGCGAAGAGGACGACCACGAAGCGGGCGCCCTCGCCGAAACCGGCGTACGTCTTCAGCCCCGCGACGCCGAGCTCGCGATCGGCCGCCGCCATCACGTGGAGGCGCCCGCCGTCGAGCGGAATCCGAAAGCGCGGCCGGTTGTCGACCGCGCCGCGCGCGATCCGGGCGAAGCACTGCTCGACGGCTTCGACGGCGTCGGCAGGCGAGAGAAGTTGCTCGACGTCGGACTCGCGCAGGTAGAGGGGCACGGCGGCGAGCCAGTCTAGGCGCGAGCGGCGTGAGGCGGCCCCGCAGGCGACATGCGCGGCCGGAGGGCCGCCGTCCAGGAATGCGAGGATGCGCCCGACAGGATTCGAACCTGTGGCCTCAGCCTCCGCAGGGCTGCGCTCTATCCCCTGAGCTACGGGCGCGCGGCGGTCAGTGTACCCGCGCGCCGGCAGAGCCGACTTCGAGCGGCGCGTCGGCGGGCACGTCGGCGCGGACGTAACCGAGCGCCACGATCGCCCCGTCCGCGCGGGCGACGCTCGTCACGCGCCCGACCACCCGATCGCCGTGGCGGATCTCGGCGTCGGGCTCCGGGAGCTCGGGACCGTCGAGGCGGAGGACGCGGAGCGCGCGGTTGACGTGGCCTCGGTAGTGCAGTCGCGCGACCGGCTCCTGCCCGGGATAGCAGCCCTTCGTGAAGCTGATCGCGCGCTCGACGAGCCCCGCCTCGGCCGGGAGGACGCGCTCGTCGATCTCCCGTCCGTAGCGCGGCGTCCCCGCCTCGATGCGCATGCGCTCGAGCTCGTCCATGCCGATGGTCGTTTCGAGCGGAGCGTCGAGCACCTCCACGGCAGGCTCGCCGTAGTCACGATTCGGGATCCCGTCCTCCTCGCCGAAAACGACGTGCGAGACATGCTCCTCGCGCTCGATCTCGACCTTGGCGGCGAAGCGGGCGCGCAGGAGGGTCTCCCGCACGACCTCGCCGAGGCCCGGCTCGGTGAGGAGCAGGAAGTCGTCGGGGCCGCGGCGGGTGACCACGAGGGTGGCAACCACGCGCGCCTTCGGGGTGAGGAGGAGCGCCTCGCAGGGCGCCTGCGCGACGTCGTTCGAGACGAGCCGCTGCAGCAGGTCCTCCGCGTCGGGCCCGCGCACGCCCACGTAGTCCCGGGGTCGCTCGGCGATCCTCTTCACGCTGGCTAGTGTAGGGACGCGGTGTTCCGCTCCCGCGCCGAGCAGAAGGTGGCCGAGAGGGGCTACGACCCCGCGCGCCTTCCGCCCGGCCAGTACCTGACCGAGAAGTGGCCGGTGCTGCACACCGGCTCGGTGCCGCGCGTCGACCTGAGCGAGTGGGATCTGCGCGTCTGGGGCGCGGTCGAGAGCCCGATCGCCCTCACGTGGGAGCGCTTCCGAGCGCTCCCGGCCACCGAGGTGACGGCGGACATCCACTGCGTCACGCGCTGGAGCCGGTTCGACGCGCGCTTCAAGGGCGTCCACTGGCGCGAGCTCGCG
>DASZKB010000212.1:0-9978 GCA_035947475.1 Gaiellaceae bacterium
CGCTCGAGGACGGCTCGGTCGACGTTCGCGACCGCGCGGACGGCGGTGAGTCGCGCGTCGCGCTCGAGTCTGTAGGGAGCGCCGTCTGATGGCACGGCGCCGCCGGTTCAGCGAGAAGCCCTTCGGCCCGACGCTCCAGGAGCTCATGGCCGAGACCGGGACGACGTACCGCGCGCTCGCCCAGCGAACCGGCCTTTCGGCCGGCTACCTGAACCACCTCGTGCACGGGAACCGCCCCGTTCCGTCGAACGAGGTGATCCGGAGCCTGGCGGACGCGCTGGGCGTGGAGTCCGAACACTTCCGCGAGTACCGCATCCGCGTCATCACGGAGCGGCTCGAGGCGATGCCCGAGCTCGTCGACCGCCTCTACCGGCGGCTCGAGACCTAGAGCGCCGCCCCCGGAGGCCGGCGGGGGATGCGGTATCGTTTCCCGGCGACGGGGCGTGGCGCAGCCTGGTTAGCGCGCCAGTCTGGGGGACTGGAGGTCCCCGGTTCAAATCCGGGCGCCCCGACCATAGAAAAGCCCCGCTGAGGCGGGGCTTCTCATATCTGGGATTGCGCGCGTGCGCGAGGCGTCAGCGCGTAACGGACGGAGATGCTGACCTCGCGCTTTCGTCGCCGCCGAGCGAGAGACGCCCGATACTCCGACGCATGTCGAGCCGCGAGGTGAGGGAAGCGGTCGACTTGAAATCGCGGAAGATGAGCGCCTCCGAGCGGAGCAGGCTGTAGAAAGGCGCGAGATCGATGTCATCGCGCCGCGCGCTCGCGGCGTCGCCCCGCCGCTCCGGCGCGATCCCGTTCCACTTCACGCTGGCGAGCTCAAGTCTTTCCCGCAGTGCGCTTCCGAAGGCGCCGCTCTCGTCCATGGTGTCCTCCCTCCCCGAGTAGTTCGGTGGCTGACGGCGCCCCGCGCCCGGGTAACCGCAACCGACTGCGAAACGCGGGGCGCCCCGCCGCACAGGGCGCCCCTTGATTCCACGGTAGCGTCATCGCCCCTGGCGGAGCCGTCCAGCCGTCTAGTGCAGCCTGACCAACCGGACAGACTTAGCGAAACGAGGCTCAGCGCGAGCTTTCGCGGCAGTCGCGCAAACCCGAAAACCGATTCGCCCGGTTCCGTGTTTAAGAGAAGAGAACGGTGAGGGAGCCGGGAGAAAGCCGGGGGGCTGCGGCCGCCCACCTCGGCCACACAGGCTGCCCGACTCCCTCGCCGTAAGGTTATCCACAGTCGACGCAAGACGCACGGCCGCGGTCAGATCTCGGCGTGGAGAAGCCACGGACGGAGGCGCGGATCGCGGGGAAGGCCCGGCGGGCGGGCGCTGATCACCCACTCGTCGTAGTCGTCGAGACGGTACGCGGCTTTCCAGCGATGGGTCGTCGTTCCCGAGGACACCCGGAACGACCCGCAGGTCGCCGCGTACTTCCCGTCCTTGGCGAGCCAGAGGACGTAGAAGCTCCCGGGCGGAAGCTGCGCCAGGCCGGAGACCGTCAGCTCGAGCTCCCACGTCCCGGCCGCGTCGCGCTCTCCGAGCCGGATCACGGCGTTGGCGCCCCTGGCGCTCGCGGTGGTCTGAAGCGGAACCGTGGCTCGCACATCGAAGTCGTCACGGCCTGCGCGCCACTGAACGGCCGCAAGCGAGACCGCCGCCAGCGCCAACACGAGACTCGCCGCGATCGCGAGACGTGCGAACGTCCACGACCGTGATCGGCGAACGGCTCGAGCCGGCGGACGAGCAAGCGTTGGCGGGAGCGGTGGCGGCGGTCCGGGCACGGCGCGGAGAAGCGCATCCACTTCGCGCAGCTCCGCGAGCTCCTCGGTGGGAACGTCGCCCACGAGCTCGCGCACATCGAGCGGTTCGGTCACGCCTTCACCTCGTTCAGGAGCGCGCGAAGACGCCTGAGCCCGGCCCGCGTCCTCGTCTTCACCGTGCCGAGCGGCACGTCGAGGTAGCTCGCGATCTCCGTGTGCGAGAGGCCGCCCCAGTACGCGAGCTCGAGGACGACGCGCTCGTGGTCGGGCAGCTGCACGAGCGCCGCGTGCACGCGCCACGTGAGCCACAGCGCCTCGGCGGAGTCCTCGGGCGTACCGCCGGGCGCAACCTCGCTGACGAGGTCGACAGTCGGCTCCGGGCGCCGTCGCACCCGGTTGCTGATCGCGTTGCGCGCGATCGTGTGGATCCACGCCGAGCCGCTTTCGCCTTGAGCGCGAAACCGCGCTGCGGAGCGCCAGACGGCCGTGAAGACCTCCTGCGTGACCTCTTCGGCGCTGCCCGCATCGGCGAGCCGCCGCCGCGCCATGCCCAGGACTGACGGCGCGTAGCGCCGGTAGAGCTCTTCGAACGCGGTCCAGTCGCCCGCGCCCGTCTTCTCGATGAGCGACGCGTCGGTGTCGGCCATCGGCTGCACCAAGTTACCCCGCGGTATAGAGGAAGCGGCTCCGCCTCGTCGCGGATGCGGTTGCGCGCCCGTCCCTAACCCTCGGAGACGGCGGCGCGGTCGCGCGGGTCGGCCGGCTCGCGATCGACGAGGGTCGCCCGCACGGTCGCGTAGACGGCCGCCGTTTCCCGTGCCGTTCGCTCCCATGAGAAGTCGGCCGCGCGGCGGAGGCCGAGCTCGACGCGCTCGCGCCTCACCGCCTCGTCTGTAAGGAGCGTCGCGATCGCGGCGGCGAGCGCGCGGTCGTCGCGCGGCTCGACGCTCACGGCCGCGTCACCGCCGATCTCCGGCAGAGCGCCGGCGTTCGCGACGACGACCGGGCAACCGCACGCCATCGCCTCGAGCGGCGGAAGACCGAAGCCCTCGAGGAGAGACGGAAGCACAAAGCATTCGGCGCCAGAGTAGTAGGCGGGCAGGGCGTCGTCGGCAACTTCGTCGGTGAAGACGACGTCGCCCGCGATCCCGAGGTCCCGGACGGCGGCGAGCGTGGTCTCCCGGAACGGCGCCTCACGGCCGCCCGCTCTTCCGATCTTGACGAGCTTGAGGTCGCGGAACCGAGCGTCCCGCTTGAGCGAAGCGAACGCACGGAGCAGTGTGATCAGGTTCTTGCGCGGGTGCTCGGAGCCGACGAAAAGGAGGTACGGCTCCGGGACGAGGCGTGTCGGGACGGGCCGGAAGAGCCGGTGGTCGACGCCTTCGTACACGACGAACACTTGCTCCTCCGGAATCCCGAGGTGTGTGACGAGGTCGCGCTTCGTCGCCTCCGAGACCGCGATCACGGCCGTCGCCTTCCTGATTCCGGCGTAGTCGAGCGTCAGGGCGAGGCGGTCGCGCGCGTTGGGGCGGTGGATGAAGAGCGCGAGACCCTTGAGGTCGAAGTAGCGGATGAGGTCGTGGACGGTGATGACGTAAGGCCGCGAGAGGAAGACACCGTGGCGGCCGAGATGGTGGTTCGGCAGGTGCAGCAGATCGGCGCGTACGCGCCGCAGCGCGGCGACGAACCGCAGGTCGGCCCCGAACGCAGCGAGCGACCCGCGCGAGAAGAGCGGTGCGTTGAAGACCTCGGCACAGCGCTGGTAGATCCCCGTCTCGATCGTCTCCGCGTCGATGTGCTCGCGGAGCTTCTGGGCGTACCGGTCCAGCGACCCCGACCCGACGGTCGCGACGACGGCGACGCCGGGGGCTCGAACGTTCGATGCAACGTCCGACACGGCAGTTGGCTTACCCGCCCCCGGTCGGGCCTAGTCGCCGGCGCAACGCGACGCTCGCGCCGCGCGCCCGGGCCGTCTGTTACCGTCGCGACCTTCGGGGAGGCCATGTGAGCACAGGAACCGCGTTTCTCGAGCGCCCGCAGCGGGACCTCGCGGCCGACGAGCTCTGGCGGCGGTCGCTGACCCGCTCGCAGGAGCGGCGCGCGCTTGCCGCGGCAGGGTGGGCCGGACGCCGCAGCCTCATCTCCGCTGCCATCCCGGACCTCGACGCGCCCGCGGAGTACCGGGGGCGCGCGGACACGGGTGACCGCGATCTCTCCGATGCCGAGATCTGGGACCTCTCGCTGGCGTGCGCGCGCGCGAAGCGGGCTGCGGCGGAGAAGGGCTTGCTGCAACAAGCGCGCGTGGCGAGCGCGCCGCTCGTTGTCGCCGCGGTGGCGGCGCTCGCGCCAACGCAGGGCGGCGCTCACCCTCGCGCCTCGGTGGCGCAAGCGGCTGAGACAGACGCACCGCTCCTCAAGGTCGGGAAGCGCGGACCCGCCGTCAAAGCTCTTCAGAGAGCGCTCGGCATCCCGGCCGACGGAATCTTCGGACCGCAGACGCGCGCCGCCGTTCGCGCCTTCCAGGCGAGGAACGGCCTCGCCGTCGACGGGATCGTCGGCCCCCAGACGCGCGCGGCGCTCTTCGGCCGGGACGGCGGCGGCGGTCACGCGCTGATACGGGCGTGGTGGGTCGCCCCTGTCCAGAGGAAGCTCGGGGTGCCGGTGGACGGAGTCTACGGCCCCCAGACGAGGGCGGCCGTCCGCGCCTACCAGGTACGACACGGGCTGGTCGTGGACGGGGTCGTCGGGCCCCAGACGCTCAGCCACCTCGGGATCACGGCGGCGCCGTCGGCTCCGTCCGGGAACGGCGGCGCCTCGAACGAGGCCGACGCAACCGCGCCTTCCGGGCACGGAGCGCGCGCGGCGGCCCTTGCACACCGATACCTCGGTATCCCGTACAGGTGGGGTGGAGCCTCGCCCAGCACCGGGTTCGATTGCTCCGGGTTCGTGATGTACGTCTACGCGAAGGTCGGCGTCTCGCTGCCGCACAACGCGGCGGCGCAGTACCGCTACGGCCGCGCCGTCTCGCGGAGCGCCCTACGGCCGGGCGACCTGGTCTTCTTCAACGGCCTCGGCCACAACGGCATCTACATCGGCGGCGGCCGCTTCATCCACTCGCCGCACAGCGGCGACGTCGTGAAGATCTCCAGCCTGAGCGACTCGTGGTACGCGCGGACGTGGGTGGGCGGGCGGCGCCTCTGAGCGGCTCGTGACGCGGATCCCCCGGCGACGCGGTACGTGCGTTTGACATTTGGACTACAAGTGAAAACATTCGCGACGGGCGTCGGACGAGGGTTGGGCCGCAGACCCGCTTAATGAGCCGGCGCCCGTTCTCTTGCCTGTAAACAGACGCTGAGCGCCCACGCTCGGACCTCGCCGTCGGGCTGGGACGATCCTCGCCCGATGGCGAGCGACGGAGGTGGCCGGGCGACGGAGCATTCGAGGGGACGTGGCCAATCCCGGCTGCATCTACTGCGGGCGCGAGATCTCGGCCGGGCTCGCGGGTCTCTCGCTCGCGTGCCACGACTGCCGGCATCCCCTGCACGGTTCGTGGGCCCCGCCGTGGTGGTGGCCCAACTCAGAGAAGGAGACGGGCCCCGAGCCGCCCGACGCCGACAGGCCGGCACCCTCGTAGGCGCCGCCCCGCGTCGGTGCCGAGCCGCCTGCGGGCCGCGAATCGGTCCGTTCGGTAGGGTCCGGACGTGGCAGCGGAGACGCGCCGGATCGCGGTTCTCGGCGCCGGCAAGATCGGCGAAGCGGTGATCTCCGGCCTCGTGTCGTCCGGGTCGCGCGAGCCGCGCGAGATCGTCGCGACCGGGCGCCGTCGCGAGCGGCTCGACGAGCTCGCGAAGACCTACGGCGTCGAGACCACCACCTCGAATGTCGACGCCGTCCGCGGCGCGTCGTTCGTCGTCATCGCGGTCAAGCCCCAGGACCTGGAGGACCTCCTCGCGGAGATGGGCCACGCCGTCACGCCCGAGCAGACGGTGCTCTCGATCGTCGCCGCCATTCCAACCGAGTTGATCGAGCGCCACCTCTCCGACCACGTCCCCGTCGTCCGGGCGATGCCGAACACCCCCGTCACCGTGCACGAGGGAATGGCCGGCCTCGCGGCGGGCACATATGCCGGCGACGAGCACCTGGCGATCGCCGAAGAAGTGCTCGCGCAGCTCGGCCGCTCGGTGCGGGTCGCGGAGGACTACATGGACGCGATCACGGCGGTCTCCGGCTCGGGCCCGGCGTACTTCGCTCTCCTGGCGGAGTCGATGATCGAGGCCGGCATCCTCCTCGGGCTCGCCCGGGACGTGGCGACGGACCTCGTCGTCCAGACGATGCTCGGGACGGCCAAGCTCCTTCGCGACGAGCGGATGCATCCCGTCGAGCTTCGCGAGATGGTGACGTCGCCCGGCGGGACGACGATCGCGGCCATCCGCGAGCTCGAGCAGGCGGGCGTCCGGGCCGCGTTCCTGAACGCGATCCAGGCGGCGATGAAGCGCTCGCAGGAGCTCCGCGGGACCTAGGGTAGCGCTGTGAGCGGGTCGACGGCGGCGCCGCGGTAGCGCACCTCGAAGTGGAGGTGCGGCCCGCTCGAGAGCCCCGTCGAGCCGGCCAGCCCGATCCGCGTTCCGGCCGAGACCCGCTGACCGGGGCGGACGGTGACCTGCGAGAGGTGCGCGTAGAGCGTGCGGACGCGGTGCCAATGCCCGATCGAGACGAGGTAGCCGTAGCCGCCGTTGTGCCAGCCGGCGTAGGCGACGCGACCCGAGCGGGCCGCGACGACCGCGTCGCCGTAGGAGGCCGCCAGGTCGATCCCGGCGTGAAAGCGGGCGCCGCGCGGGCCGAACCGCTGGGTGAGGCGACCTCCGAACGGCCACGCTAGCGCGAGGGGCGAGCGGGGGAGACGGCGCCACAAGGTGCTGAGCGTGGCCGGGCCGACGACGCCGTCCACCCCGATCCGCGCGAAGCGCTGCAGACGCACCACCGCGGCCCGGGTGCGTGTCCCGAACGCTCCGTCCATGGTGCCCGACGGGAAGCCGTGCCAGGCGAGCAGGAACTGGAGCTCGGCGACGTCCCAGCCGACCCGTCCGAACCGGAGGACGCGCGTTCCGAGCTGAGGTCGTCCGTAGCGACCGAGCGCGCGGCGCGTCCGCGGGCCCGCGACCCCGTCCACCGCGAGGCCGGCGCGTCTCTGGAAGAGGCGCACGGCTCTTCGCGTTCGGGGGCCGGCGATCCCGTCCACGTCTCCCCAGTAGAGGCCCCGCACGCGAAGCGCGACCTGCAACGCGGCAACGTCGGAGTTGCCCATGGGCTCCGCGGGAGCCGCGAGGACGAGGGCCGCAACAAGTACGGGCAGCGTCATGACCGCTCTGACGCGCACGGATTCCGCGTCAGTTCGACGCCCGCGGTCCATGTCCTCGCTACGCTCGGAGGATGAAGCGCGCGCGTGTCTCGCTCGCACTCGTCACGGCCGCCGCGGCCCTAGCGGTCGCGACGCCGGCCGGCGCGTACGAGGTGTCCGGCGTGCGCGCGAAGGCGACGGTGACGAGGATCGCCTCGCTCGGCCCACGCGTGGCGGGATCGGCCAACGAGCGACGGGCCGGGCGGCTCGTCGCCGAGCGCCTTCGCCGCTTCGGCTACGACGTCGCCGTCCAACGCGTGAGGCTTCCGAACGGCCGCCGGTCCCGGAACGTGGTCGGCCGCTCGCCCGGCCCGCTCCGTGTCATCGTGGTGGCGCATCTCGACGGCGTAAGCGGGACCGTCGCCGCGAACGACAACGCATCCGGCGTCGCGGTGATGCTCGAGGTGGCGCGGGCGCTCGCGGGAACCGAGGGCCTGCTCGTGGCGGCGGTCGGGGCCGAGGAGCGGGAGGAGACGGGGTCGCGGCTCCACCTCGGCTCGGCGCGACTGGTGCGGGGACTCTCCCGCGCCACGCGGCGCTCCGTCCGGCTCGCGCTCTCGCTCGACATGGTCGGCGTCGGGACGACGCTGAACCTCCGCGGGCTCGAGCGGCGCCCGAACCGCTCCGCCCGTCTCACGCTCGGCCGAGCGCGCGCCCTCGGGCTGCGAGCGTCGTATCTCCGCGACGAGGGAGTCTCGGATCACGCCGAGCTCACCCGCGCGGGGATTCCGGCCGCCCTCTTCACATGGCGCTGGGACACCTGCTGGCATACGGCGTGCGACCGGCCGAGGCGCGTGCGGGCACGGAAGCTGGGACAGGTCGGCCGCACCACGGTCGCGGCCGCGCGAGCGGTTCTCAGCCGGTAGCGACGACTTCGGCGCCGCACCCGAAGACGAGGGCGGCCGGCACGTCACGCCTCTCGATCCCGCGTAGCGAGACGTGCCCGAGGTCGATCTCGACGTCGGGCCAGTTTTCGAGCCCGAGGGCTCGCGCACCCTCCTCGGCCCCGTAGCGGAGGAGCGCCTCGGGCGCGACCACGTTCCGCCGCCGAGCCGTCCGCCGGGCGATCCCCTCGAGCTCGCGGAGCTCCTCGAAGGGATCGATCCGGACGTTCGAGTCCGAGCCGACGCAGAGCGGGATCCCGCGCTCGACGATCCGCTCCACGGGTGCAAACCCGTCGCCGAGGTTGGCCTCCGTCGTCGGGCAGACACACACGCGCGCGCCGGTGTCTGCGAGGAGGTCGAGCTCCCGGTCGTCCGCCTGCGTGGCGTGCACGACGGTCGTCCCCGCCGAGAGGCAGCCTGCGCGCGCGAGGAGCTCGATCGGGCGCACGCCGTGCTCGGCCAGGCACTCCTCGACCTCGCGCGCCTGCTCGCCGGCGTGCACGTGGAGCACGAGCCCCTCGCGCTCGGCGTAGCGGCCGATCTCCTCGAGCCAGTCGAGCGGGCATGCACGCACGGAGTGAGGCGCGAGCCCCACGTTCGCGCCCTCCTCGCGGAGCGCCTCGACCTGGCGAAGGTACTCGCCGGGCGAGCGCTGCCGGAACCGGTCGAGCCCCCCGCGCCCGTACGCGGCGAGAAGAAGGACGAGCACGACCCCGGCCTCCTCGCCTGCCGCGATCGCGGCCCGCGCCTCCTCGAGGCCGAGGTAGTGGAACTCGCCGACGGCCGTGTAACCCGCCGCCAGCATCTCGCGGTACGCGGCCGCGTACTCGCGTCGGACTCGCTCCGGCGTCTGCGCCGCGGCGACCGCCAGCATCGCGTCGCGCCAGCCCCAGAAGTCCGCGCCGGCGACGCTTCCGCGCAGCGTGCGCTGAAACGCGTGGCTGTGCGCGTTCACGAAGCCGGGAAGCCGGAGCTGAGCGGCCAAGGGCGCGAAGTTAACATTGAGCCACTGTGGCGGTCCGCGCAGTCCCGCGGCCGCTCGCGCAGCTTCCGAACGTTCTCACGGTCCTGCGCCTCGCGGCCATTCCGCTCTTCGTCGCCCTCATGGTCACGGCGGAGGGGCGAAGCTGGCCGGCGGTCGCCGTCTTCGCGACGGCCGGAGCGACCGATCAGGTGGACGGGTGGCTCGCGCGTCGCTGGCGAGTCGAGTCGTCTTTCGGGAAGGTGGCCGACCCGCTCGCCGACCGGCTTCTGATCGACGCCGCCATCGTCCTCCTCTGGCTGGACGGCCGCCTGCCGTGGCCGGCGCTCGCGATCGTGCTCGCGCGCGATCTCATTCTCGTGGCGGGGTATAAGCTCGTCGTGCCCCGCGGCTACGAGCTCTCGGTGAGCCTCCTCGGGAAGGCGGCGACGTGGGTCCTGTACGCAGCGCTCTTCTTCGTCCTCGTGACGAGCGAGGGAACCGAGTGGCCGCTGTGGCTCTTCTGGGCCGGCCTCGCGCTCGCCGTCGCGGCCGGGTTCGGCTATCTCGCTCGCGCCTGGAGGTACGTCCAGGCATGAAGGCGGTCGTCATGGCAGGCGGCGAGGGCACACGGCTCCGGCCGCTCACGTCGAACCAGCCGAAGCCGATGGTTCCCGTCGTCGGGAAGCCGTGCATGGAGCACATCGTCGAGCTTCTGCGCGCGCACGGGTTCGAGGACGTGGTCGCGACGCTCGCGTTCATGCCGCAGGCGATCAGAAGCTACTTCGGAAGCGGCGAGTCGCAAGGCGTCCGCATGAGCTACTCCGTCGAAGAGTCGCCGGCGGGGACGGCCGGCTCGGTGAAGCTCGCCGAGGACGCGCTCGACGAGCCCTTCCTCGTCATCTCGGGCGACGCTCTCTGCGACATCGATCTCTCGGCGCTCGTCCGCTTTCACGAGGAGAAGGGCGCCGCCGTCACGATCGCCTTG
>DASZKB010000213.1:0-11646 GCA_035947475.1 Gaiellaceae bacterium
CGCCGACGCCGCTCCGCTTCCGCGCGA
The DNA here is from genome assembly GCA_035947475.1 of Gaiellaceae bacterium. Lineage (GTDB taxonomy): Bacteria > Actinomycetota > Thermoleophilia > Gaiellales > Gaiellaceae > DASZKB01. The sequence continues at coordinate 28 of DASZKB010000213.1, forward strand.
CCCCCGACGTCGCGGTCGCGCTCGCGAACCCGGTCGCGCTCGGGCACGGCCAGCGCGCTCCGCCTTACCTCCTCGCCCTGTCCTAGGGAGAAGCGAGGCTCCGCCCGGGGCCTCGCGAGGAAGGAGGTGACGATGTCCCGGCACACGGTGCCAGCCCTTGTGGCTGTGCTCCTCGCTCTCGCCGTCCCGCCCGGCGCGTCGGCGCACGCCGTCCTGCTCGAGACGCGGCCGGCGAACGACGCGATCGCGGAGGAGTCGCCGACGGAGGTCGTCCTCCGCTTCGACGAGCCCGTCGAGACCGCGCTCGGCTCGATCCGGGTCTTCGACGCATCAGGCGAGCGAGTCGACGACGAGACGATCACCCAGCCGCGGCCGCAGGTCGTCTCGGTCGGCATCGGAGACGAGCTGGAGCGAGGGACGTACACGGTCACGTGGCGCGCCATCTCCGCCGACTCCGATCCGATCTCGGGTGCGTTCGTCTTCCACGTCGAGGAGCCCGGCGAGCAGCCGGCGGGAATCGCGGCGCAGGTGCTCGAAGGTACCCCGCTCCTCGTCTCGATCGCGTATACGACCGGCCGCTTCCTCGACTTCTCTCTGCTTCTTCTCTGCGCGGGCGGGATCGCAGCGCTCGTCTACGCGCTGCGGACTGCCGACGCGCGACTGCACCGGCGGCTGTACGGAATCCTGGCCGGCGCGGCCGCGGCCCTCGCCGTCGTGGCGCTGGTCGGGCTTGCGCTCCAGGGTGCCGCGGCGGGTGGCTTCGGCCTTGGCGAGGCGTTCCGCTGGGACGTCGTCTCATCGGTCGCTGAGACGCGTTACGGCAACGCGTCGCTGGTCCGCGGCGGGCTTGCGGCGGCGCTTGTCGTCGTCGCGCTCGCGCTGCGCGCGCGCGCCGGCCGCGGCGGGACGATCCTCCTGGGCTTCGCGGCGCTTCTCGCCGTCGGCCTCGTCGTGACGCCGTCGGCCTCGGGGCACGCGAGCGTCGCCGGGCCGGTCGCGTTCGCCGCGGACGTCGCGCACGTGCTCGCGGCCGCGACCTGGACAGGCGGGCTCGCGTTCGTCGTCCTCGCGCTCGTCTTCGCGACGGAAGAGCGGTGGCCGCTCGCGACGCGAAGCGTGCCGCGGTTCTCGACGATGGCGCTCGTCGCGGTCGGCGTCCTGCTCATCGCAGGCGCTGTCAACGGCTACCTCCAGATCGGAGCGTGGCGCGGCCTCTGGGAGACGCAGTACGGCCTCCTTCTCCTCGGCAAGATCGCGCTCGTCCTACCGCTCCTCGCGCTCGGCGCTTTCAACAACCGCTACGCCGTGCCCGCGCTTCGGGCGGGGGTCGCGACGCCCTCCGAACGACGCCGCTTCCTGCGAGCGGCGGGCGCGGAGCTCGCGGTGATGATCGCGATCGTCGGCGTGACGGCCGTGCTCGTCAACGCTCCTCCCGCCAAGACGGAGATCGAGATGCACGCGCCGGCCGAGCAAGCCTTTGCGCTCGGCGACCTGGAGGGGCACGTGCAAGTGGAGCCGGGCGAGACCGGGCGGAACCAGATCCACCTCGCCTTCATGCACGGGAACATCGACGATCTCAAGGACGTCCGGATCTCCGCCACGCTCGCGAGCAAGGAGATCGGCCCGCTTCGGTTCGAGGCGCGCCCGGCCGGTCACACGGGGTTCGTCGTCCCGAACGCTCAGCTCTCGCCGGCGGGCGACTGGCAGCTTCGCATCGAGGCCCGTCGCGGCGAGTTCGACCTTCTCACCGCAACCGTCTCAGTTCCGATTCGATAGGAGACCTGATATGCGATTTCGCTTGATGCTCTGCTCCGTCGCCGGCGCGCTGGCGCTTACGCCCGCCGCCGGCGCGCACGTGACGCTCAACCCGCCCGAGTGGGAAGCGGGCGGCTTCGCCCGCTTCGCCGTCCGCGTACCGAACGAGCGCGACAACGCGAACACGACTCGCGTCACGCTCCAGTTCCCCGAGAGCGTCGTCTCGGCGAGCTTCATGCCCGTGCCGGGCTGGACGCGCACGGTTCGGATGGCGCGGCTCGCAGAGCCGATCGAGGAAGAGGGCGAGGAGCCGATCACCGAGCGGATCGCAAGCGTGACGTGGTCCGGTGGAACGGTTCGACCGGGCGAGTTCGTGGAGTTCGGGGTCAGCTTCCAGGTCCCCGAAGGGGCGGGTGAGGAGCTGCTCTTCCCCACCGTGCAGAGGTACTCGGGCGGCGAGGTCGTCCGCTGGATCGCCCCTGATCCCGAGGCTGACACGCCGGCGCCGCGGATCGCCGTGCTCCCGCCCGAGGAAGAGGAGGAGGCAGCGGAGCCGGCCGCCGCGGAGGCGCAGGCACCCGCCGCTCCGGCCGCGTCCGAGGACGACCAGGCGCGGAGCCGCGCGAACCTCGCCCTCGGGCTCGGCATCGCCGGGCTCGCGGCCGGCGTTGTCGCTCTCGGGCTTGCCCTCTTCCGGCGTCGCACCGCTTGAGGCCCACCCCGGTGCTGCTTGTCGCCCTCGCCCTCGCGGCGGGGGCGGCAGGCTGCGGAGAGAGCCGAGCCCCCGTCCCATCCACCGCGGTCGGCGTCATCACGGCGATCGAGGGCGAGGGAAGCGGGGTCACGTCCTTCACGCTCGAGACGGACGACGACGGGACCTTCGAGGTCTTCATCGCCGCGGACGTCGACTACGGGTTCGACCTTGCGCACCTGCACGAGCACGAGACGACGGGCGATCCCGTCCGCTGCCGGCTCGAGGAGCGGGACGGGCGCGCGTACGCGCTCGAGATCGTCGACGCATGAGGAAGAGCGCCGCCGCAGCCGCGCTGGTCGCGCTTTTCCTCGTCGCGGGTTGCGGCGGGAACGGCGAGGAGGCGTCGCCGACGCAACCCCGGCAGACGACGACGGAGCCCGAGCAGACGGCGACGGGTGTGCAAACGCCGCCGCAGCCGGCGCCTCCCCCCTCGCCGCCGGGCCCGGCTCGAGTCGCCGTCACCGTCCGCAACGGCGCCGTGGTGGGTGGTGTTCGCCGCGTCTCCGTCGATCGCGGCCGCGAGGTGCTGCTCGTCGTCCGCGCCGACGTCCGAGACCACGTCCACCTACACGGCTATGACCTTCTCACCGACGTTGCCCCCTGTAGACCCGGGCGGATCCGGTTCACCGCCGACACGCCCGGCAGCTTCGAGGCGGAGCTCGAGGACCGCGCGCTTCACATCGCCGTGCTGCGGGTGCGCCGCTGAACCCGGCGCACGCCTAGCTACTCGACCGTAACCGTCTTCGCGAGGTTCCTCGGCTGGTCCACGTTCAGCCCGCGGAGGCGCGCGATCCGGTACGCGAGGAGCTGGAGCGGGAGAACCGCCACGACCGCCTGCAGGTACGGGTCCGTGCGCGGGACGTACACGACGTCCTCGGCGTGGTGCTGGATGCTCTCGTTCCCGTCGGTCGCGATCGCGATCACCTGGGCGCCGCGCGCGCGGACCTCCTGCATGTTCGAGACCATCTTGTCGTAGACGGGCGAGTCGGTCGCGATGCAGACGACCGGCGTCTCCTCGTCGAGGAGCGCGATCGGCCCGTGCTTCATCTCTCCGGCCGAGTACGCCTCCGTGGGGATGTACGAGATCTCCTTGAGCTTGAGCGCGCCTTCGAGGCAGACGGGCAGACCGACATGGCGGCCCAGGTAGAGGAAGAACGCCTTGTCGCGGTGGCGCTGCGCGATCTCCTCGATCGGGTGGTCGCCGTCCAGGTAGGCGGCGATCTTCCCCGGGAGGGCGTCGATCTCGCCGAGAAGCGTGGCCACCTCGCCGTCGGAGAGGGTTCCCCGCACCTGCGCGAACTTGAGGGCGAGGAGGTACATCACGACCACCTGGGCGGTGAACGTCTTCGTGGCCGCGACGCCCATCTCCATGCCCGCTCGGGTGTAGAGGACCGTGTCGACCTCGCGCGTGATCTGCGTTCCCATGAGGTTCGTGATCCCGAGCGTGCGCGCGCCTCGCTCGCGCGCGAGCCGGAGGGCGTGCAGCGTGTCGCGCGTCTCGCCCGACTGCGAGATCCCGACGACGAGCGTGTTCGGCGAGAGAACCGGGTTGCGGTAGCGCCACTCGCTCGCGACGTCGAACTCGACCGGGAGGCGCGCCCACTCCTCGAGCGCGTAGCGGCCCACGACCCCGGCGTGGTACGCCGTACCACAGGCGACGATGACCATCCGCTCGAGGCCCGCGATCTCCTCGTCGCTCAGCCCGAGCTCGTCGAGCACGAGGCGCCCGTCGTGAATGCGACCCGCAAGCGTGTCCGCGACGGCCGCCGGCTGCTCGTAGATCTCCTTGAGCATGAACGTCTCGAACCCCATCTTCTCGGCCGACTCGTCGTCCCAGTCGACCTCGAACTCGTCGCGGTGGCGCTCGCGACCCTCGACGAAGAAACGGGCTCCGGCGGGCGTGATCGCCACGATCTCGCCGTCCTCGATCAGCTGGACGCGGCGCGTCTCGCGCAGGAAGGCGGCGATCGAGGAGGCGAGGAACATCTCGCCCTCCCCGACGCCCACGACGAGCGGGCACTGGAGGCGGGCGCCGACGAGCTCGTCGGGGTGGTCACGGTGGACGACGACGAACGCGAAGTGGCCCTCGAGCTTCGAGTAGGCCGCCCGAACCGCGTCCGCGAGGTCGCCCGCGTAGTAGCGCTCGACGAGGTGGCCGACGACCTCGGCGTCCGTCTCGGACGTGAAGACGTGCCCTTCCTGCTCGAGCGACTCCTTGAGCGCGAGGAAGTTCTCGACGATCCCGTTCAAGACGACGGCAACGCCCTCGTCACAGCCCGTAAGGGGGTGTGCGTTCTCGTCGGACACGCGCCCGTGGGTCGCCCACCGCGTGTGGCCGAGACCCATCGTCGCGCACGAGCTGTTCGGGCCGGCGGCGTCCTTGAGGCGCTGCAGGTTCCCGACCGCGCGCACGAAGTCGAGGCCGTCGCTCTCGGCGAGCGCCAGCCCTGCCGAGTCGTAGCCGCGGTACTCGAGCCGCTCGAGCCCTTGAAGGAGAAGATCCTTCGCGGTTCTCGGACCCACGTATCCGATGATTCCGCACATTGGTGCTGTCCTCCCTAAAAGATGCGAGCCCGGGGTCAGCCGAGCTCTCGCCGCAGTAGACCTTCAATTTTACTACAGAGCCGGGCCGAAATCACCTCCGTTTCTGCCTCCGCGAGGATGCGCATGACGGGCTCGGTCCCGGATGGGCGAACGAGCACGCGACCGGTTCCGGCGAGCTCGGCGTTCAGTCGTTCGATCTCCGCTCGGAAGCTCGGGGGGATCTCCTTCGAGCGGACTGCGACGTTCTGCTTCACCTGTGGGAACTTGGGCATCGCCGCCGCGAGCTCCGCGAGCGGACGGCCCTCGGCGACGAGCGCCCGCGCGAGCAGGATCGCCCCGACGAGCCCGTCGCCCGTGGTATGCCCCTCGAGGTAGATCACGTGGCCCGACTGCTCGCCGCCGAGGACGCCTCCCTCGCGCTCGAGGGCCTCGAGCACGTAGCGGTCGCCGACGTCGGTCGTGACCACCCGAACGCCGCGCTCCTCCATCAGGCGATGGAAGCCGAGGTTGGTGACGGCGGTGACGGCGACGAGGTCGACGCCGAGATGAAGCGCGAGGACGGCGAGGATCTCGTCGCCGTCGACGGCTCGCCCGTCCGCGTCGACCGCGAGCATGCGGTCGCCGTCGCCGTCGAACGCGACGCCGAGGTCGAAGCCGTCGTCGCGAACGACCTGCTGGAGCAGCGAGAGATCGGTGGCGCCGCAGCCGACGTTGATGTTCGCGCCGTCCGGTGTGTTGCCTACGCTGACGACATGCGCACCGAGACGCTCGAGCGCCCGAGGGCCGGCCTCGTACATCGCTCCGTTCGCCGAGTCCACGGCTATGCGGAGGCCGTCGAGCCGGGCGCCGAAGCGCTCGCAGACGACGTCGACGTAGCGGTCGGTCAGGGCGTCCGCGGTCCTGATCGCCGCCTCTCCCCCGGGGGGACGCTCGAGAAGCTCCTCGACGGCTTCCTCGTCGGCGTCGCTCAAATTGCGTCCCGAGCGAAAGAACTTCACGCCGTTGTACTCGGGCGGGTTGTGCGACGCCGAGACGACCGCGCCGTCCGCATCGGCGGCAAGGAGCGCGACGGCGGGCGTCGGGAGCACGCCCCCGAGCACCGCTTCCGCCCCGGCCGAAGCGAGGCCGCGAGCAAGCGCATGGGCGAGCGACGGCCCGGACGCCCGCGTGTCCCACCCGACGAGCACCAAACGGCTCTCGGCCCAGAGCGCGAACGCGCCCCCTAGGCGCTCAACGAGGTCCTCGGTCAGGTCGCGGCCGACGACGCCGCGAACTCCGTCCGTCCCGAAATACCGGCGCGTCCTTACGCCCCCGGACGGCTGACGTGAGTCACTAGCGCTTCGAGTACTGGGGCGCCTTGCGCGCCTTGTGCAGACCCGCCTTCTTGCGCTCGACGATCCGGGCGTCGCGCGTGAGGAAGCCCTCGCGCTTGAGCACCGTCCGGAGGTTGGGATCGGCCTCGACGAGCGCGCGGGCGAGCCCGTGTCGCAAGGCGCCCGCCTGTCCGGTCAGACCGCCGCCGTGGAGACGCGCGCGGACGTCGAAGCGGCCCTCGACACCTGCCACGCGGAGCGGCGCGGTCGCGGTCGTCCGCAGCGAGGGCCGCGGGAAGTACTCCTCGAGCGTCCGCCCGTTGATCCAGGTTGTCCCGTCGCCGGGGCGCAGAATCACGCGCGCGACCGACGTCTTGCGCTTGCCGGTGCCTTGGTACTGAGCGATCTCGGGTGTTGCCATCAATCCTCCAGCGGGAGAGGCTCGGGCTTCTGCGCCTCGTGCGGGTGCTCGGGCCCGGCGTAGACCTTGAGCTTCGTGAGCTGCTGACGCGCGAGGCGGTTCCGCGGAAGCATCCCCTTGACGGCCTTCCGGATCACCTCGGTCGGGCGCCGCTTCAGCTCGTCGCTCAGCGGGCGGGCGCGCAGCCCACCCGGGTAGCCGGAGTGGCGGTAGTACATCTTCTGCTCGAGCTTCTTCCCGGTCACGGCGATTTTCTCCGCGTTCACGACCACGACGAAGTCTCCCGTGTCGACGTGCGGCGTGTACTGGGGCTTACGCTTGCCTCGCAGCGTGTCCGCGACGCGGGTAGCGAGGCGGCCGAGCGTCTGGCCCTCGGCGTCGACGAGGTACCAGCGGCGCTCGATCGCATCCGGCTTCGCGTTCCAGGTTCGCATCACGAGAAAGCGGCGGACTCGCGCCCGCCGGACGGCGATTCTACCAGCGGCGCCGCTTTCCTAGCCGCCGTCGACGAGGAAGATCAACGCCGCCAGGCCGGCGACGACGGCGGCAGCGATCAAAATCGGCCACGGGTTCCAGACGACCGCGTTGTCGAGCTCGTACCGCGTCTTGCCCGTCGACTCCGGATCGCGCCGGCGGGGCCGGCCGCCGGGAGCGGCGAGCGCGTAGGCGAGGATCGTGCCGACCGCGACTGCGACAAGCGCTGCGAGCAGGAACCAGATCCAGTCGGGCACGAGCTAATTCTGACCGAGCGCGGCGCTCAGCCCCAGCTGAAAGCCGACCGTGCCGCCGTGCGAAGGGTGCCGGACGTACGTCCCCCCGAGGACGGCGTGCGCGAGGCGGCCGACGGCGAGGACGCGCCGCCCCCGGACGAGCTCCTCGAGAAACGGTCGCCCGGTCTCGACTTCGCGGCGGGTCGGGCGCCTGTTCGAGGCGGGATCATCGTCGAGGTGGGGATGCGTCGGCACGACGTTCCAGAGGAGCACGTCTTCCGCGATCCCAAGCTCGCGAAGAGTGCCCTGGACGATCGTCGCCGTCGCCTCCGCGGGACCCGCTCCCGAGAGCTGGCGCTCCGACGTGAACGGCACGCCGCTGACGCGCGCACCACGGTACCCCGCCGCCTCGCCGACGAGGATGAGCGGAGCATCCGCCCGCGCCTCGAGATGGTCGCGCAGGCGCGCGCGGCGGACGTCCGCGCCGGCCCCCTCGCGGTAGAAGTTGAACGTCTCTCCGATCGTCGCGCGAGCTAGGCGATCCACGAGGGCCGCGGGCGTCATCCCCGCTCCGCCGGGGCCGAGAGGGCGGGCCGCGGCGCGCGCAAGCCTCGGGCGGCGATGTACGCCGCCGGCACGAGGACGAGCGCCGCCGCTCCCGCTCCGAGGGCGATGACGCCGAGAGCCTGGAGCGCGTAGCCGCCGACGAGCGCGAGCGAGGCGGCCAGCATGCTCGAGAGAAGGTCGTTGAAGCCGAGGAGCTTGCCGCGTTCGGCCGGGCTCGTCGCGGCGATCAGTGCGGCGGTGGCCGCCACGAACGAGACGTTCCAACCCAGGCCGAGGCCGAAGAGGAGGGCCGCGGTCGCGAGCACGCTCTCGCCCCATACGAGACCCGCGCACGAGATCGCCATGAGCCCGAGCCCGCCGACGAGCGCCGTCGTCGTCCCGAGGCGGTCGATCACCGCGCCGACGACCAGGACGAGCGCGAACATCCCGAGGACGTGCGCGCCGATGATCGGGAAGACGTCGCTCTGGTGGTGGCCGTGCTCGTTGACGACGGCGTAGCCGACCAGGTTCATGACGGACACCATGACGCCGAAGCTCGCGAGCGCGGCGAGAAGCGCCGCGAGAACGCCGCGGCGCGCGAGGATCGTCGCGAGCGCCGCCGCGGGCGCCGGCGCGTCTCCACCGTCGCGCCGCGGCGCGATGCTCTCCGCGATCGCTTTCGGGTCGGGCCGGATCGCGAGCGTGAGGGCAAGCCCGACGGCCATGAACCCGGCCCCCGCGAGCCACGGGACGGCGAGGGCGGCGGCGTCGAGCTCCCTCCCGGCGACGAGCGGGCTGAAGACCGCGGGCCCGAGGACCGCGCCGAAGACGGCGCCCGAGAGGACGTACGCGATGCCGCGCGCGCGCCGCTCGGGCGGGTACATATCGCCGGCGGCCGCGCGCGTCAGGAAGACGATCCCGCTCGCCGCGCCGACCAGGACGAACCCGAGGATGACAGCCGGGGCCGAGACCGTGCGCGCGCCGAGCGCCGTGGTGAGGCCGCCCGCGACCCCGAGGGCGAATCCGCCGGCGAGCACCGGGACGCGTCCGAACCGGTCCATCGCGCGTCCCGCCGGCACCGCGCTCACGGCCGCCGTCACGAGGAAGATGGCCGGCCCGAGGCCGAGCAGCCCCTCGATCCCCGTGACCAGGACGAACGTGAGGGTGGCGACCGCGGCGACGAGCTGTTGAGCGCCGGAGAGGACGGCCATCGCCGCCGAGAGAAGGACGGTGTTTCGCCGAACCGCCCGGCGGAGCTGGCGGCCGTCCGCATCGTCGATTCCGACCGTCATCGGATTAGCCTACTCCCGTGCCCTTGCGCCGCGACCCGGCGGCCGCCGCTGTGATCCGACGCCGCGCGGTCGCCCACGGGCGCGTCCAGGGCGTCTTCTTCCGCGACACGGTCCGGCGGATGGCCGAGGAGCGCGGCGTGGCGGGCTGGGCGCGAAACAACCGCGACGGAACGTTCGAGGCCGTCTTCGAGGGAGAGCCTCGAGCGGTCGAGCACCTCGTCTCGTTCTGTCGCGAGGGGCCCCGCGGCGCCCTCGTCGAGCGCGTCGAGGTCTTCGACGAAGAGCCGCAAGGGGCGCCGGGGTTCGACGTCCGGTGATCGAGGTTCGCACGCTCACGGACGGCGGGCAGGCCGCGCTCGCGATCGCGGAGGAGGTCGCGCGCTTCCTCGCCGAGGCGCGCCGCTCGCTCGACCTTGCTCACTACGACTTCCACCTCGGCCCGGAGACGGCCGAGCTCATCCGCGCAACGCTCGTCGGCGCACATGCCCGGGGCGTCGCGGTTCGGATCGCGTACAACGTCGACCACCGAAACCCGATCCCGGTCCCCCCTCCGCCCGAGCCGGACGCGGAGCTGATCGCCTCGCTCGGGGTTCCGGCCAAGGCGATCGCGGGCGTGCCCGATCTGATGCACCACAAGTACGTCGTCCGCGACGGCGAGGCCGTCTGGACCGGCTCGACGAACTGGACCGACGACTCGTTCTCGCGCCAGGAGAACGTGATCGCGACCGTGAGCTCGCCCGAGGTCGCCGCCGCCTACGCGCGCAACTTCGACGAGCTCTGGGAGACGGGAGCGGTCGAGCAGTCGGGGTTCGTGGAGCCCGTCCCGCTCATCGCCGGCGACGTCCCGGTCCGCGCCTGGTTCACCCCCGGGTACGGCGAGCCGCTCTCCCACCGGATCGCCAAGTTCGTGGGGCGCGCGCGGGAGCGGGTCCGGATTTGCTCGCCGGTCATCACCACCGCCCCGGTGCTCGCGACCCTCGCACAGCTCGTCTCGGAGAAGCGGGTCGACGTCGCGGGTTGCGTCGACCTCACGCAGGTCCGCGGAGTGCTCGTCCAGTGGCGCGAGAACGGGAATGCGGCCTGGAAGCTCCCGCTCCTCGAACGGACGCTCGCCGGCGACTTCACCGGCAAGCGCTCGACGCCGTGGCGGCCGGAAGGAAGCGTCCACGACTTCATGCACGCGAAGGTCACCGTGGCCGACGGCGTGGTCTTCCTCGGCAGCTTCAACCTCTCGCGCTCGGGGGAGCGCAACGCCGAGAACGTCCTCGAGATCCACGACCGCGCGCTCGCCGACAGACTCGCCGCCTATATCGACGGCGTCCGCGGGCGCTATCCGCCCGTCGCGCTTGTCGAGACGCCGCAGTAGACGCGCCGGACAGGGACTACGATCACGGCGATGGCGCTCGATCGCAGAGCTTTCCTCGTCCGAACGGGCCTCACGTTCGCGGCGGGCGCGCTCGCGTCTGCGCCCCTCTGGGCCGACGGCGACGAGGACGCCGCCGACGCGGCCACGTCGTTCGCGACCTGGCAAGCGGTCCGCGACCAGTTCGAGCTCGCCCCGAGAGTCGTCCACCTCGGTCTTGGACGGATGGCACCGCACCCTGCGCCTGTCCGCAGGGCGATCGCTCGTCACCGCGCCGGGCTCGACCGAAACCCCGTCGAGTACCTGTCGCGCAACGGCGCCGTGCTCGAGGCGCGCGTCCTGCGGGCCGCTGCCGCCTACCTCGGCGCGGACCCCGCCGAGATCGCGCTCACGGACTCGACGACGATGGGGCTCGGCCTTCTCTACACGAGCTTGGACGTCCGCCCCGACCAAGAGCTTCTCACCACGGAGCACGACTTCTTCGCGACGCACGCGGCGCTCACGTACAAGGCGGAGCGCTCGGGCGCCGTTGTGCGACGAGTGCGCCTGTACGACGCGTCGTCCGCGGCCTCCGAGACCCAGATCGTCGAGCGGTTGATGGCCGCCGTTACTCCGGCGACGAGAGTCGTCGCGGTGACGTGGGTGCACTCCGGCACCGGCGTCAAGCTTCCGATCCGGCGGATCGCCGACGCGTTGGCACGCGCGAACGCCGGCCGCGCGGTGCGCGACCGCGCGCTTCTCTGCGTCGACGGTGTTCACGGCGTCGGGGTCGAGAACGCGACGGTCGGCGCGCTTGGCTGCGACTTCTTAGTCTCCGGGACCCACAAGTGGCTCTTCGGCCCGCGCGGAACCGGCCTCGTCTGGGGGCGCCGTGACTCTTGGGACGCCGCCTCCCCGACCATCCCGTCTTTCACGTACGAC
>DASZKB010000214.1:0-6697 GCA_035947475.1 Gaiellaceae bacterium
CGAAGAACGCAGGCGAGCTGATCGACGATCTTACGCTCCAGATGAACCGGGCCCGCCAGGCGGAGATCACCCAGTAGATCCTCGAGGTCGTCGCCGGGGCGGACGCGCTCGAGGCCTAGTGCGGGTCGCGCTCGCGGGCGCGGCCGTCGTCGCCGCGGCAGCGGTCATGGTCGCGGCGCTCGTCGGGGCGCGCGACGAGAGCCGCGCCCGCGAGCGCGACCCGCACTAGGCCTCGAGCGCGTCGGCTCCGGCCACGACTTCCAGGATCTCCTGGGTGATCTCCGCCTGGCGGGCGCGGTTCATCTGGAGGGTGAGATCGTCGATGAGCTCGCCCGCGTTCTTCGACGCGTTCCGCATCGCCGTCATGCGCGCCCCGTGCTCCGAGGCGGCCGACTCGAGGAGCGCCCGGTACACGATCGTCTCGACGTAGGTCGGGAGGAGGCGGGCGAGGATCTCCTCGGGCTCCGGCTCGTAGATGAAGTCGCCCTCGAGCGCGATCTCGTACGCGCTCTTGTCCTCGTCCTCCTCGAGCGCCGTGCGCGGCACCGGGAGCACGTCCTCGGCGACGACGGTCTGGGTGAGAGGTGAGACGTAGTGGTTGTAGACCATCACCACGCGGTCAACCTCCCGCGAGCTGAAGAGCTCGGCGATCTTGCGCGCGATCGTCTCCGCGTCGCCGTACGTGGGCCGGTCGGTCAGCTCCGTCCACGCGCACTCGATCTCGTAGCGGCGGAAGCGGAGCGTCGAGCGCCCCTTCTTTCCGACGACGAGCCAACGGACGTCCTGTCCCTGGTCGCTCGCCTCGCGCGCGAGGGCGAAGGCGCGCCGAAGGATCTGCGTGTTGAACGCCCCGGCGAGGCCGCGATCGCCCGTAAGAGCGAGGATCGCGACTGAGCGCACGTCCTCCCGGGCTTCGAGAAGCGGGAACCCGCGCGCCGGCGTCGCCCGCGCCGTCCCGATCATGAGCTCACGCATCCGCTCGGCGTAGGGCCGGAGCGCCCCGATCCGCGCCTCGGCGCGGCGCAGCCGCGCAGCCGCGACGAGCTCCATGGCCTTCGTGATCTTGCGCGTGTTGGTGACGGAGCGGATCCTCCGCTTGATGTCCTGGAGGCTGGCCATTAAGTCGTGGCGCCTACCACCCCGGTCTCCTCCTCGACCGCGAACCCGTCCTTGAAGCGCTTGATCTGCTCGTGGATCCGCTCGGTCAGCTCGTCCGAAAGATCCTTCTCGTCGCGAATCGCCGCGTAGACGCCGCCTTCGGCCTGCAGGAACTCGCGCAGCTCGTCCTGGAAGCGCGGCACCTGCGCGACCGGGACGTCGTCGAGATGGCCGTGGATCCCGGCGAAGATCGCGACCACCTGCTCTTCGACTGGCCACGGCTGATACTGCGGCTGGTTGAGCGTCGCGACCATCCGCTCCCCGCGCGCGAGGGTGCGCTGCGTCTCCGGGTCGAGCTCGGAGCCGAACTGAGCGAACGCCTCGAGCTCGCGGTACTGGGCGAGGTCGAGTCGGAGCCGCCCCGCCACCTTCTTCATCGCCTTCGTCTGCGCGTTCCCTCCCACGCGCGAGACAGAGATGCCGACGTTGATCGCCGGCCGCACGCCCGAGAAGAAGAGCTCCGCCTCGAGGAAGATCTGACCGTCCGTGATCGAGATCACGTTCGTCGGGATGTAGGCGGAGACGTCGCCCGCTTGCGTCTCGATGACCGGGAGCGCGGTCAGCGAGCCGCCGCCGAGGTCGTCCCGGAGCTTGCAGGCGCGCTCGAGGAGGCGAGAGTGCAGATAGAAGACGTCACCCGGGTACGCCTCGCGCCCGGGCGGCCGGCGGAGGAGGAGCGACATCTGCCGGTAGGCGTCCGCGTGCTTGGAGAGGTCGTCGTACATGCAGACCGCGTGCCGGCCGTTGTAGAGGAAGTGCTCGCCCATCGCGCAGCCCGCGTACGGCGCCATCCACTTGATCGGAGCGGCCTCGGCAGCGGGCGCCGTCACGATGATCGTGTAGTCCATCGCGCCCTCCTCCTTGAGGCGCTCGTAGACCTGGGCGACCGTCGAGGCCTTCTGGCCGATGGCCACGTAGATGCAGATCATGTCCTGGCCCTTCTGGTTCAGGATCGTGTCGACCAGGATCGCGGTCTTTCCGGTGGTCCGGTCGCCGATGATGAGCTCCCGCTGGCCGCGCCCGATCGGGATCATCGAGTCGATCGCCTTGAGGCCCGTCTGCAGCGGTTCCTTGACCGGCTGGCGCTCGATGACGCCGGGGGCCTTGACCTCAAGCGGCCGCGTCTCGTCCGTTCGGATCGGGCCGCCGCCGTCGAGCGGGGTCCCCAGCGGGTCGACGATGCGGCCGATCAGCGCGTCGCCGACTGGAACGCTGATGACGCTGCCCGTGCGCCGGACGCTCTCGCCCTCTTCGACGTGCTCCCAGTCCCCGAAGAGCGCCGCCCCGACGTTGTCCTCCTCCAGGTTCAGGGCGAGGCCCCTCACCCCGTGCTCGAGCTCGAGCATCTCCATCGCCATCGAGCTCTCGAGCCCGTAGACGCGCGCGATGCCGTCGCCGACCTGGAGCACGGTCCCGACCTCGGCGAGGTCCGTGTCGACCTCGAACTCCTCGATCCGCTGCTTGAGGATCGACGTGATCTCTTCCGGGCGTAGCTTCACTTGCCCCCCTTTAGGTCTTGGTGACGAGTTCCTGGCGTAGCTGGTTCAGGCGCCCGCGCACGCTCGCGTCGACGCGCTGGGAGTCGGCCTGAAGGACGAGGCCCCCGATCAGGGACGGATCGGTCTCGCGTGCGATCGAGACCGGGCGGCCTGACGCTTCCTCGATACGTCGTGCGATCTCGTCCGCGTCCGCGACGGAGATCTCGACGGCCGTCGTAAGCGTGAGCTGGAGCACGCGCTCCTCCGCGGCGCAGATCCGCTCGAACTCCTCGTGAATCTCCTCCAGCTCCCCGATCCGGTTCTTCTCGGCAATCAGGCGGACGAAGTTGCGAACGAGCTCGTCTCCCTCGCTCAGCACCGCGTCGAGCGCGTCGCGCTTCACGCGCGCTTCGATCTCCGGGCTCCGGAGCAGCGCGCGCAACTCGTCGGACGAGCGCACCGCCTCCGCGAAGTCCCCGAACTCCTCCCGGACGGCCTGGAGCCTGTCTTGCCCCTTCGCGGCGTCGAAGAGCGACTGCGCGTAGATCCGGTGCGCGACCGCCAAGGCGCGCCTAGCCTCCGTTGGGGGAGGCGATCTTCTTGACGTCGACCTCCGCGATCGTCTCGTCGATCAGCCGGCGCTGATCCTGGTCGTCGAGGACCTTGCCGGTCACCTTCTCGGCGGTGAGAAGCGTGAGCTCGACCACGTCGCGGCGGATCTCCTCGCGGAGCTTGCGGTTCTCCGCCTCGAGCGCGCGCTGGTTCTCCTCGAGCCGGCGGCGCAGGTCTTCGTCGGCCTGGCGCCGCGCCTGGTCGAGCTGCGCCTGCCCCTGGCGGCGCGACTCGTCGAGGATACGGGCGCGCTCGGCGCGCGCCTCCTCCCGCTCCTTGCGGGTCAGCTCGCGGAGCTCGCGCGCCTCCTGGCGCGCCTTGTCAGCCTCGTCGAGAGCCTCCCGGATCCGCTCCCGTCGCTCGTCGATCAGCCCCTGGATGCGGCCGAACGCAAACCGCCGCAGGACGAAGAGGACGATCGCGAAGGTGATGATCGTCCAGATCATCAGGCCGGGGACGACGTCGATGAGCGGGTTTCCCCCGCCCCCCTCCTGCGCCAAGACGAGCACGGCCACGCTCATACGAGGACGAATGCCAAGAGCCCGCCGAGGAGCGCGTAGAAGACGACGGCCTCCGTGAGCGCGAAGCCGAGCCACTGGATGCCGGTGAGCTCGGCGCGGAGCTCGGGCTGGCGGGCGACCGCCTGGATCATCGAGCCGAAGATGTTCCCGATCCCGATGCCGGCGCCGACCGCGCCGAGGCCAACTCCCACGCCGAAGGCGATCGCCTTGCCGAGGTCGGCCACGTCGCCGGTTGCCTGTGCGAAAAGAACGTCCAAGGTACTCCCCTCCTCAGTGTTCGGGTTCGATAGCGCCGCCGATGTAGATCGCCGACAGAAGCGCGAAGACAAAGGCCTGGATCGTGACCACGATCCCGACCTCGAAGATGTAGACGGCGGTCGCGACCGGCACGGACAGGATCGCGAGCGCGAGGTTTCCGAAGATGAAGATGAGGCCGAGCATGACGAGGAACAGCATGTGGCCGGCCAGCATGTTCGCGTAGAGGCGGACGGAGAGCGACACGAGGCGCATGCCCTGCGAGATCACCTCGAGCGGGACGATCAGCGCGAGAAGGCCCTTGGGGGCACCCGCCGGGATCCAGCTCTTGAAGTAGCGGCCGGCGCCGTTGTAGCGGATCCCTTCCACGTGGGTGGCGACGAACGTGATCAGGGCGAGCGCCAGAGTCACGCTCAGGTTCGCCGTCGCCGCGTAGACGCCCCACGTTGGAAGGTCGACGCCGAACACGTGGAACGTCTCGTTCGAGATCGGGAGCGGGACGAAGCCGATCAGGTTGAGCATCCAGATGAAGAGGAACAGCGAGGCGACGTACGGAAACCAGCGGCCGGCGGCGCGCCGCGGCAGGTTGCCTTCCGAGATCTGGCCCTGGAGCGCGTCGTAGAGGCTCTCGCCGACCGTCTGCCGCGGGCTCGGACGAAGGGAGAGACCGAACCGCATGAACCAGATCCCGAACATGATCGCGGCGAGCCCGCCGAGCCAGAGGTAGACGACGGCCTTGTTCACCGACAGGTCGAGCGGCCCGAGCTCGAGCGGGATCCACGGCTCGAGCGCGAACTCGTGCGCGGGGTCGAAGTCCTCCGCGGCGGCGAGGACGAAGGTCATCGCCTCGGCTCTCCGGCAAAGTAGAGAACCAGGCTGAGCGCGAGCTCCATGCCGTAGGCGAGGGCGTAGACGACGGCGCCGGCGAGTGCGAGGAAGGGGTCGGACGCCGCGATCGCGATGACGACCAGCATCAGCAGGATGCCGCGCGCCATCATCCCGAAGGCGACGATCCCCGAACCGCGGAGGTTCGGCTCGTGGATCCCGATGCGCGCGAACAAAAGGCCGAGCAGCTGACTGCCGGCCCAGAGAACGGCACCGAGGATCCATCCTTGGACCCGCCAGCCCGCGATGAAGAAGATCGGAGCGGCGAGCGCGACGACCGTCCCGCCCGCGGCGACGGGCAGGCGGCGCTCGGGCATCGGCCGGGGGGTCAGGACGGTCACTAGAACGCGCCGCGGTAGCGCCGGTAGACGGACCCGATCGCGGCCGGAATGCCGACGACCGCTCCGACCAGGATGCCGACGCCGACCGACCCGGCCGCCCAGCCGAGGAGCGCTCCGAGCCCGACGCAAGCGAAGAGGACGCCGGTGAGCAACGCGCCGGCGGAGAGAGGGTCGAACGATGTGCGATCGGCGCTTCTGGCGGGGATCATCGGCCGGAGGCAGCTTATCCCTATCCTCCCGGCCCATGCGGGTTTGGGTCGATCTCACGAACACCGCGCACGTCCTCGTCCTGCGACCGCTCGTCGACCTTCTCGAGGGCGACGGGCACGAGGTCGAGATCACAGCGCGACCGCTCTCGCACACGCTCGAGCTCCTCGACGACTGGGGTCACGCGTACACGGCCCTCGGCGCGCACGGCGGCGCCGGGCGGCTCGGCAAGGCGCGGGCCGCCGCTCAGCGGCTTCCCGAGCTCATCCGCTTCGGGCGGCGGCGGCGGTTCGACGCCGCGCTCGCCCACGGGTCGACCGATCTTCCGGCCGCCTGCCGCGTTCTTCGGATCCCGAACACGACGATGTTCGACTACGAGTGGGCGGCGGCTCAGCACCACTGGAACTGCCGCCTCGCCTCGCGTGTCCTCGTCCCCGACGCGATCCCGCCGGAGCGGCTCGCGCGGTACGGCGCCCGGGCGCCGAAGCTCGTCCGCTACCCCGGCCTCAAGGAGGAGTACTACCTCGCGAGCTTCGAGCCCGACGAGGGCGTGCTCGCCCAGCTAGGCGTGGAGCCCGGACGCGTTCTCGCGGTCATCCGGACGGCGCCCTCCTACGCCCTCTACCTCGGCGGCTCGGAGAACCCGCTCCTCCCTCGCGTCCTTCGCCGGCTCGCGGCCGCCGACAACACGCAGACGGTCGTCCTCGCGCGCACCGACGCGCAGCGGGCGGCGGTCCGGGCGCTCGCCCTCGAGCGCGTCGTCGTCCCCGAGCGCGCGATCGACGGACGGAGCCTCGTCGCCTTCGCGGATCTCCTCGTTTCGGCCGGAGGGACGATGAACCGCGAGGCGGCCGTCCTTGGCACGCCCGTGTGGTCGATCTTCGAGGGGACGCTCGGCGCCGTCGACGAGCTCCTCGCGCGCGAAGGGAGGCTTCGCCTGCTCCGCACGCCCGAGGAGGTGGAGCTTCGGAAGAAGCCGGCTAGCGGCTGGGGTGACCGCGTGCGCCGAGATCCCGCCGAACTTCTGCGGCTCGCCCTCGCGGGCCTCCGGGCGTGATGAAATACGCAACTCGATGGTCGAACGCGAGGAGGAGATCCGCGCCGGGCGGCCGGAGCCCGACGAGGCGGCGCTCGCCGAGGGGGAGGCGGCGCCGCCGACCGGCGAGAACCGGCCCGGCGCCGAGGCGGTGCCGCCGGCGGCCCCCGAGGCACCCCCGCCCGCCCCGGAGTCCCCGCCGAC
>DASZKB010000215.1:0-8160 GCA_035947475.1 Gaiellaceae bacterium
CGAGCAGGGGGTAGGACTCATGCCAGAGGATGTGCGAGTCGTACGTCCAGCCGTTGTCGAACCCGCGGTCCTCGGCGAGCTGCATGAGCTCGATCAGCCGGGTGAACGGCGGGTCGGGAAGGACGGTGACGCCGAAGCTCAGCATTTGGTCCTCCTAGAGCGCGAGAAGGGAAGTGCGCATTCTGGCTTGAAAAGACCGGTGTGGCAACGTGGGGCTACCTCCTCTTCGCCGTCGCGGCGGGCGCGATGCTGCCGGTCCAGTTCGGGATCAACGCCCAGCTTGCGCACTGGCTCGAGAGCCCGCTCCGGGCGGCGCTCGTCTCGTTCGCGGTCGGAACGCTCGGCCTCCTCGCCGTGACGCTTCCGCTCCTCCGCGGCTGGCCGCCCGTCTCGCGCCTCGCGGACGCGCCCTGGTGGCTCTGGGTCGGCGGCTTGATGGGCGCCTTCTATGTCGTCGGCAGCATCGTCGCCGCGCCACGCCTCGGCGCCGTCACGCTCGTCGCGCTCATCCTCGCGGGGCAGGCGATCGCGTCGCTCATCGTCGACCACTTCGGATGGGTCGGTTTCGCGGAGCACCCGATCTCGCCCGGGCGCCTCCTCGGCGTCGCGCTCGTCGCGGCCGGCGTCGCGCTCGTCCGGATCTTCTAGGGCCGCACGGCAGAATTGCCCCGTGAGACGGGCGGCGACGGTCCTCGTCCTCCTCGCGACCGTCTTGGCGGCCGCAGACCTCGGGCACAAGGCGCTCGCGCTGGCGGACGGGGGAGGCGGCGTCCTCGCCGACGAGCGGTCGCTCCTCTACGCGCTCGGCGCCCCGGTCGCCGCGCTCGCGCTCGGGGTCGCGCTCGCTGCGACTCGCTCGCTCCTCCTTACCACCGCGGGCGCCGTCGTCGTGGCCGGCGCTCTCGCGAACGCTATCTCGCTCGTGCTGTGGCCGAGCTACGACGGCGTGCCGAACCCGTTCTTCGCCGGCGACGAGGTACGCGGGATCGCGTTCAACCTCGCCGACGTCTTCCTCGTGATCGGTGGGCTCCTCCTTCTCCCCACGGCGACGCTCGTCTTCGCCGCTCGCAACCGCGAGCGCCTCGGCGAACGGGTCAGCCTGCGCCGCTGACTCGCTCGAGCGCCTTCGCGGCGAGGCGATCGAGGGCCTGGACGGCGAGCTCGATGTGCTCCGGCTTCGTGTCCTCCAGCTTTGTGTGCGAGAGGCCGCGGAGGCTCTGGACGAAGAGCATCACCGTCTGAACGCCGGCCCGTGACACCTCCGCCGCGTCGTGAAGGGGGCCGCTCGGGAGGCGGCGCGACGCGCCGGCCACCTCGCGGATCGCCTCGTCGCAGAGGTCGACGAGCCCCGAGTCGAAGAGGATCGGCTCGATCGCCCAGACGCGCTCCCACTGGACCTCGACGTCCTCCTCCTCGGCGAACCGCTGCGAGGCGCCTCTGGCGTCGTCCAGCATCGACGCCAGCGTTCCGGCGTCCATGTTGCGCTGGTCGACGAGGCACACGGCCGTCTCGACGACGGACGTGACGATCCCCGGCCTCGTCACCACGGAGCCCATCGTGCAGACAGCCCCCTCGCCCGCGCGCTTCGCGACCTCGCGAAGCTCGAGCTCGAGCTTCGCCGCCCCCGCCAGGGCGTCGCGGCGCTTGTCCATCGGCGTCGAGCCCGCGTGGGCGGCCTGTCCGCGGAACGTCACCTGGTGGCGCTCGACGCCGAACGTGCCGATCACCGCCCCGAGCGGAAGGTCGAGCGACTCGAGGACGGGGCCCTGCTCGATGTGAAGCTCGAGGTACGCGGCCGCCGTCTCGAGCTGTCGCCCGGACTCGCGGGCGCGGTCGAGGTCCACGCCGTGCTCGGCCAGAGCGTCCGGGAGTGCGACGCCTTCCCGGTCGCGGAGTCCGCGCAGTTCGTCGGGGTCGAGCGTCCCCGCGCACGCGCTCGAGCCGAAGAGACTCCGGCCGAACCGCGCCCCCTCCTCGTCGGCCCAGTTGACGAGCCGCACTGTCGCAGGTGGCTCGCCGTCCTCGGCGATCCGGCGGAGAACTTCGACGGCGCCCATGACGTTGAGCGCGCCGTCTAGCCAGCCGCCGTTCGGGACCGAGTCGATGTGCCCGCCCAGGACGAGCGCGCGCTCCGAAGCCCCGCGGAGCGTGAACCACTGGTTCCCCGCCTCGTCGATCTCCTCCTGGAGCGGGAGCCCGGAGAGCTTCTCGCGAAGCCACTCGCGCGCGCGCGCCCACGTCGCCGTCCAGGCGACCCGCTGGGCGCCGTTCTCGTCTCCTGTGAGCTCCTGGAGCTCGCGGAGCTCGGCGACCGTCCGGCTTGGGTCGAGCGGCACGGCAGGGGAGCGTAACTCCGGCCGGTCGGCTTGCCAAAGTGTGCTGCTGGTGGCATAAAAAGCGGCGGCCAGGCGGGCGACGAAAGGAGGCGGGATGACCGGACGCGTCTTCGGCGAAGGGGTCGTAGACGAGGCTCGCGTCGACGATCTCAGCAAGGTCAACATCGACGACCTCGCGGTCAAGAGCGACGCCGAGTTGCGCGACATCGACGAGCAGGTCGCCGGCTCCCCGTACTACAACCGGGACCTCGCGCCCGCGGGGCCGTCGCGCCGGACGTGGTCGACGTGGAACATCGCCGCCATGTGGATCGGCATGTCGGTCGTGATCACGACGTACACCCTGGCGGCAGGCCTGATGGCCGCGGGCATGAACTGGTGGCAGGCGCTTCTCACCATCACGCTCGGGAACCTCATCGTCCTCATCCCGATGGTGCTGAACGCGCATGCCGGGACTCGCTACGGGATCCCGTTCCCCGTCTTCGTGCGGGCCTCGTTCGGCATCAGAGGCGCCAACCTCGCCGCGATCGCGCGCGCCCTCGTCGCATGCGGCTGGTTCGGGATCCAGACATGGCTCGGCGGTACGGCTCTCGACTTGCTGACGGCGCAGCTCTGGAGCGGCTGGGCCGATGTCCCCGCGCACGACTACATCGCGTTCGCGGTCTTCTGGGTGGTCCAGGTCGTGATCATCTGGCGCGGCATGGAGGCGATCAAGTACCTCGAGTCCTGGGCCGCGCCGCTCCTGCTCGCGGGCGGCGCCGCAGTCCTCATCTGGGCGTTCTGGAAGGTCGGGAGCGCGACCGAGCCCTTCTCCGCGTCCAACAGGCTCGAGGGGCAGGGGCCCGGTTTCTGGACGCTCTTCTGGCCGTCGCTGGCCGCGAACGTCGGCTACTGGGCGACGCTGAGCCTCAACATCCCCGACTTCACGCGCTTCGCACAAAGCCAGCGCTCGCAGGCGATCGGGCAGGCGATCGGCCTGCCGACCACGATGGCCGCCTTCAGCTTCATCGGGATCGCGACCACCGCCGCCACGGTCGTCCTCTTCGGGGAGGCGATCTGGGACCCGATCGCGCTCATGAACCAGATCGGCAACGTCGCGGCGATCATCTTCGCGATGGTCGTGATCGTCGTCGCTCAGGTGACGACGAACATGGCCGCGAACGTCGTCGCGCCGTCGAACGACTTCTCCAACCTCCTGCCGCGCGTGATCTCGTTCCGCACCGGCGGTCTCATCACGGCGGTGATCGGGATCCTCACGTTCCCGTGGCTGATCATCGAGAACCTGAGCGCGTACATCTTCACCTGGCTCGTCGGGTACGGGAGCCTCCTCGGAGCCATCGGCGGCGTCATGATCGTCGACTACTGGGTTCTGAGGCGCGAGCGGCTCGACCTCGTCGATCTCTACAGAGACGATCCACAGGGTCAGTACTGGTACTCCTCGGGCTTCAACTGGCGCGCGATCGCGGCGGTGCTCGTCGCGGTGATCCCCGTTGTCCCCGGGTTCATCGAGGCCGCGACGACCGAGGGGTTCCAGGGATTCACCGACCCGAACATCCTCCAGCGCTTCTACACGTACGGGTTCGGGTTTACGTTCCTCGTCGCCGCGGTGGTCTATCTCGTGCTGATGCGGGCGACTGCGCCGCGGGTGGTTCCGGAACCCGCCCGCTAGCCGACTCGACAGCCTGCAAGCGGTGGCCGCCGGAGCGATACTTCGGCGGCCACAGCTTTTCAGGAGGGAAGTGAGATGTCGGTATTGATCAAGGGCGGCCGCGTCGTCACGGCGGCCGACGACTACGTCGGCGACCTCTTCATCGAGGGCGAGAGCGTCTCCCTCATCGGCGAGTCGCTCGACGTCCAGGCCGACCGCGTGGTCGACGCGAGCGGGAAGTACGTCCTCCCGGGCGGCGTCGACCCGCACACGCACCTGGACATGCCGTTCGGCGGCACGGTCACGATCGACGACTTCGAGTCCGGGCACGCCGCCGCGGCGTTCGGCGGTACGACGTGTCACGTCGACTTCATCATCCAGCCGAAGGGCGCGACGTTCGCCGAGGCGCTCGACGAGTGGCAGTCCAAGCGCGAGGGCAAGGCCCTGATCGACAACGGCTTCCACATGGCGGTCACCGATCTCGCCGAGGGTGGGACGCTCGAGGAGCTCGCGACGCTGCCCGACCAGGGGATCACGAGCTACAAGCTCTTCATGGCCTACAAGGGCGCGATCATGGTCGACGACGACACGCTCTTCCGCGTCATGCAGGTCGCGGCCGACACCGGCGCGCTCGTGATGGTGCACGCCGAGCACGGCGACTCGATCGACGTGCTGGTGAAGCAGGCGCTCGCCGAAGGGAAGACGGAACCGAAGTACCACGCCCTCACGCGCCCGCCCGAGACGGAGGGCGAGGCGACGAACCGCGCCATCCAGCTCGCGCACGTGGCCGGGTGCCGCCTCTACGTCGTCCACGTCTCGTGCAGGGAGGCGATCGAGCCGATTGCCCTTGCCCGCGCGAAGGGTTGGGACGTCTGGGGCGAGACGTGCACGCAGTACTTCTTCATCGACTACACGCACCTCGAGAAGCCGGACTTCGAGGGCGCGAAGTACGTCTACACCCCGCCTCCGCGCCCGAAGGAGAACCAGGAGCAGCTGTGGGCGGCCGTGAGGAACGACGTTCTCTCCGTGATCTCGACCGACCACTGCGCCTTCCTGTGGGACGGCCAGAAGACGCTCGGCCGCGACGACTTCTCGAAGATCCCGAACGGCGCCCCGGGCCTCGAGAACCGCCTGCACATGGTCCACGAGTTCGGGGTCCGCCAGGGGCGGATCACGATCAACCGGATGGTCGAGCTTCTGTCCACGAACCCGGCGAAGTACTTCGGTCTCTACCCGCGCAAGGGGACGATCGCGGTCGGGTCCGACGCCGACATCGTCGTCTTCGATCCCGAGAAGAAGGTGACGATCTCGGCCTCGACTCAGCATTCGAAGTCGGACTACAACCTCTTCGAGGGCACCGAGGTGACGGGCTCGCCCGAGCTCGTGCTGCTCCGCGGCCAGGTCGTGGTCGAGAACGGCGAGCTCGTCGGGCAGCCGGGCTCAGGTCAGTTCGTCAAGCGCGCGCGCTTCGGCGAAGCGCTCGAGCCCGCGCGGGTGCCCGCGTAGTTCTCGGGGTGTGCGGGTACAGACGTCGGGTCGTCTAACGGGAGGTTGGCATGGCTGCACGTGAGCGAAGTGGCGGCATCGCCGGCATCGGCATCGGCGGGATCCTCGTCATCGTTGGCATCGTCGTCGCGCTCGTCTGGAGCCTCGTCCTAGGCATCATCATCGCGCTCATCGGCCTGATCGCCTTCGGCGGCTTCGCGCGCGGTCGCTGGTACTAACGCGCCGGCTGGAACGCGAGCCCCGGACGGACGAGCCGGGCGGGGCGGCGTAGCGCCGCGTCGTTCACGCTGGGGTTGAGCGGCGCGGCGAGGGGCGGCGCGCCGAACGAGAGCCGCGTGCGCTCGGCGTCCGGCTCCCCGTAGAGCGTCGTGCGCTGTCGCGGCGTCCGTCCGACCGCGCGGATCGCCGCCTCCATCCGCTCGGGCGGCATCTCTTGCCCGTGGCTTGCGCCCGCCGCGCGCGAGATCGATTCGTTCATGAGCGTCCCGCCGAGGTCGTTCGCGCCCGCACGAAGGGCCGCCTGCGCGCCCTCCACGCCGAGCTTCACCCAGGACGCCTGGACGTTGGTGATCCACGGGTGGAGCGCGAGCCGCCCGACCGCGTGCATGAGAAGCGTCTCGCGAAACGTCGGGCCGGGCCGGGCGAGCCCCTTCAGGAAGATGGGCGCCTCCATGTGGACGAACGGAAGCGGGACGAACTCGGTGAACCCGCGCGTGCGCTTCTGCTGCTCGCGGAGGCGGAGAAGGTGGCGCGCCCAGCTTCTCGGCGTGTCGGCGTGGCCGAACATGATCGTCGTCGTCGAGGGAAGGCCGGCTCGGTGGGCGCCGTCGTGTACCTCGAGCCACTGCTCGGTCGTGACCTTGTCGGGGCAGATGACGCGCCGGACGTCGTCGTCGAGGATCTCGGCCGCCGTCCCGGGGAGCGACGCGAGGCCTTCGGCGCGGAGCCGCTCGAGGTACGCGCGGAGCGGCGCGCCGAGCGTGGCCGCGCCCTGCCAGACCTCGAGCGCGGAGAACGCGTGGACGTGCAGGCCCGGCACCTCGCGCTTGATCGCCGCACAGACGTCGGCGTAGTAGTCGCCGGTGAACGCGGGGTGGATGCCCCCCTGCAGGCAGACCTCGACGGCGCCGCGCTCCCACGCCTCGCGCGAGCGGCGCACGATCTCCTCCAGAGGAACGAGGTACGGCTTGCCGCGGAGATCCTCGGCGAGCTTGCCCTTCGAGAACGCGCAGAAGCCGCACCGGAAGTAGCAGACGTTCGTGTAGTTGATGTTCCGCGTCACCACGTACGTGACCGCGTCGCCGCAGACCTCGCGCCGCAGGTCGTCCGCGGCGTGGAGGACGCCGTGCAGGTCCGGGCCGCGCGCCTCGAAGAGCGCCATGACGTCGTCCTCGTCGAGATCCGTCCCCTCGCGCGCCTTCGCCAGCGCGGCCGCCACGGCGGGCGCGAGCGGCGGCGTCGGCCTCCCGCTCACGATCTGCGGTGCCGGCTCGGCGGTGCCGGCCGCCCAACCGTCGTCGCGGGCGAGACCGCTCGCGTCGGCGCGGCGGCGAACCTTCTCGGCGACGCGGGGATCCGTCCAGCGGTCGAGCTCGGAGACGTAGCGCGGGTGGATCGCGAGCCGGGGGGCGAGGGCGAAGCCGCGCGCCTCGGTCGCCGTTCGGAGGCGCTCGATCTCGGGCCACGGCGCCTCGGGGTTGACGTGGTCGATCGTGACGGGCGAGATCCCGCCCCAGTCGTCGATCCCCGCGTCGAGGAGGCGGGGAAAGTCGTCGCCGGAGAGGTTCGGCGGCACCTGCACGCCGATCTCAGGCCCGAGAACCTCACGCGCCGCCCGTGCCGTCCAGAGGAGCTCGTCGAGCGACGGCTCGGGGTGCTCGGCCATTTTCGTTCCCGGCTTGGCGCGGAAGTTCTGGACGATCACCTCCTGGACATGGCCGTGGCGGTCATGGAGCGCCTTGATCGCGAGGAGGGCGTCGACTCGCTCCGCCCGCGTCTCGCCGATCCCGATCAGGATCCCCGTCGTGAAGGGGATCGCGAGCTCGCCGGCGAGCGCGATCGTCTGGAGCCGGCGCGCGGGGAGCTTGTCGGGCGAGCCGTAGTGGGGGCCGCCGCGCTCGGACAGCCGGTCGGCGGTCGTTTCGAGCATGAGCCCCTGCGAGGCCGTCACCGTGCGAAGGAGCGCGAGCTCCTCCCTCGTCAAGACGCCGGGGTTCGCGTGTGGGAGAAGCCCCGTTTCCTCGAGGACGAGCTCGCACATCCGCGCCAGGTACTCGATGGTCGTCTCGCAGCCGAAGTCGGCCAGCTCGTCGCGGGCCGCCCGGTAGCGCCGCTCCGGCTTGTCGCCGAGCGTGAAGAGCGCCTCGTGGCAGCCGGCCGCCGCGCCGGCGCGCGCGATCGCGAGCACCTCGTCCGCGGTCATGTACGCACGCTCGCCGCGCCGCGGCGGCCGCGCGAACGTGCAGTAGTGGCAGACGTCCCGGCAGAGCTTCGTCAGCGGGATGAAGACCTTCGGCGAGTAGGTGATGACGCGGTTCAAAGGCGCGCGAGATCCTCGGGGCGGTCGACGTCGAGCGCGAGGCGAGGATCGTCGCGGACCGCCGGCTCGAGGCCGGCGGCGCGGGCGCGCGCGATCGTGACCGCGGCGGCGTCCGGAACCCCGAAGGCGGGTGC
>DASZKB010000216.1:0-1651 GCA_035947475.1 Gaiellaceae bacterium
GACCTTCGGCAAGCCGATCGGCCGCCACCAGTTCGTCCAGGACATGATCGCCGAGATGGTGCTCGCCTACGAGACGTCGAAGCTGCTCGTCATGCAGGCGGCGTGGCTCAAGAACGAGGGCGTCCGGAACACGCGCGAGACCGGCCTCGCGAAGTGGCACGCGACGGAGTCCGCCTTCCGGGCGGCGCACCTCGCCATCCAGGTGCACGGCGCGTACGGCTACTCGGCCGAGTATGGGATCGAGCGCTACTTCAGGAACGCGCGCGCGCCCATCATCTACGAGGGCACAACCCAGATCCACAAGATGATGCAGGCCGAGCACGCGCTCGGGTACCGCAACCTGAACGGGCGTGACGGGACGATCTCGCCGCTCGCGGCGTGGGGCCCGGCTCTCCTCGCCCGCGAGCCGAGCCCGCCCGTCGTGACCGGCGGCTAGCCGAGCCGCCGTCTCGCCGCTCGGACGCTACGACGGCTGCCCGGCCGGTCGGAGCCCGAGCGCCGACGGAAGCGCGAGCAAGTCGGGAAGCGTGTCGTCGCGCTCGAGGTAGCGTCCCTCCCGGTCGAGCAGGAAGGCGCGCATCCCGAGGGCGCGAGCGCCCTCGATGTCATCGGCGAGGCTGTCCCCGACCATCGCGGCGCTCTCCGGATCGACCTCGAGAAGGTCGAGAACGGCGCGGAAGATCGTGGGGCTCGGCTTCACCTTGCCGTGGCTCCCGGAGGCGAGCCAAGCGTCCACGTCGAGCTCGAAGTGGCGGATGAACGCGTCGAGGTCGCGGCTCGTGTTCGAGACGAGCCCGATCTTGAGGCCGTGCCTCCGCACCGTCTCGAGCGCCGGGATCGCGTCCTCGTAGAGCTCGAAGTTCTCGGAGTCGAGCCAGCCGTCCGTGATCGCCTCGGCGACCTCGCGGACGCCGTGCCCGTTGCCGCCCATGCCGCGGATGATGTCCTCGGTGAAGCGGACCCAGATCTCCTCGTCGTGGTCGAGCTCGGGATGGTGCTCGAGGTC
Source organism: Gaiellaceae bacterium (assembly GCA_035947475.1). Taxonomy (GTDB): domain Bacteria; phylum Actinomycetota; class Thermoleophilia; order Gaiellales; family Gaiellaceae; genus DASZKB01. The sequence goes on from DASZKB010000216.1 coordinate 1,007, forward strand.
CTCGAGCGCGGCCAGCCGCGCCTCCGCGTACCTCGCCGGGTCGAGCGAGAGCCCGAAGCGCTCGCCCGCGATCCGGTAGCCCTCTGGCCCGAGGAGAGGCCCCGGCTTGGCGAGCGTGAAGTCGACGTCGAAGAGGACCGCCGCGAGATCCGCCATGTACTCGGTGTAGCGGACTAAACGCCCGCAGGCCAGCGGTAAGCGGCCGGCTGGCGATTGGCGAGCGACGGCAGGTCGCGGCGCACGCGCTCGAGGCGGGCCCGGTCGAGCTCCGCCGAGATGACGCAGTCCTCGTCGGGAGCCTGCGCGAGGACGAGGCCCCAGGGGTCCACGATCATGGAGCGCCCGTAGCTCGCCTTCCCCTCGCGGTGCGCGCCCCACTGGTTCGCCGCCGCGACGAAGCACTGGTTCTCGACCGCGCGCGCCCGCGCGAGGAGCTCCCAGTGATCCTTGCCGGTGAAGAGCGTGAAGGCGGCCGGGATGGTGATGAGCTCGGCGCCTTCGACGGCGAGGATGCGGTAGAGCTCGGGGAAGCGGAGGTCGTAGCAGACGGTGAGGCCAACCTTCCAGCCCTCGGCCTCGACGAGGGCGATCTCGTCGCCGGGCTCCTCCGCCTCCGACTCGCGGTAGACGTGGCCGCCGACCTCG
>DASZKB010000217.1:0-3559 GCA_035947475.1 Gaiellaceae bacterium
TCGAACTTCTCGACGGCGCGGATGAGGCCGAACATGCCCTCCTGGATGAGATCGAGGAACGGAAGCCCCTGATTCCTGTAGTTCTTCGCGATCGAGACCACGAGGCGGAGGTTGCATTCGATCATCCGCCGCTTCGCCGCCATGTCGCCGCGCTCGATCCGCTTCGAGAGCTCGACCTCGTCCGCCGCGGTCAAAAGCGGGTGGCGGCCGATCTCGCGCAGGAAGAGCTGGAGGCTGTCCGTCGTCGTCTCGAGCTCGGGCGTGGGATTGCGCGGCGGTGCGACCGGCTCGCGCACGGGCTGCTTCGACGGCTCCACGATCTCGACGCCGCGCTCCTCGAGCTCGCGGTGGAGCGCTTCGACATCGGGTGGCTCGAGCTCGAGGGCGTCTGCGGTCTCGGAGAGCTCGACGGCGTCGACGAAGCCGGCGGCCTCGACGCGCTCTAGCAGGTGGTGAATCTCATCGTGCTGGAGTTGAGTCGCGACCTCGTTTCCCATTGGCGCCTCCGGCGGGTTCGGGACCGTTGTTGGACACGCGAGGGACATCGGTGCCCGTCGATGTCTCTCAGCTACCAGAAGGACCGGCGCTTAACGTACCAACCCGCGCCGATTCCTAACCGCGAAGGGCACGCACGATAACCGGCGTTATGTCAAGTCGGTTGCGGCGGCCCTGTGGACGGCGTAGCGTCCTCTCTCCCCATGCGGGACGAGCTCGACCGGAGCGAACGCCTGCGCGAGCGCAGGCGCGCGATGCGTCGGCGACGGAGACGCCGCCAGGTCGCGCTCGTGGCGGTGCTCGCGCTCGCGGCGGCGAGCGTCGGGGTCGGCGCCCGCTTCCTAACGCCGGGAGAGTCCTCGAGCCGGCCGGGATCCGAGTCGAAGAGCGAGCGTGCCGGGAAGGCGAACCGCGAGCCCCGTCCCCTTCCCTACGAGATGCGCGGGGTCCACGTGACGATGGCGCTCGCATCGCTCCCCGGGCGGCTGAACCGCTACTTCGCGCTCACGAAGAGCGGTCTCAACACGATCCAGCTCGACGTCAAGGACGAGAACGGCGAGGTCGCGTTCTCGTCGCCGAGGATCGCGCTCGCGCACGAAGTGGGCGCCGCGCGCACCTACTACAGGCCGCGCCCGGTCGCGCGGCGGGCACACGCGCGCGGGCTCTACCTGATCGGGCGCGTCGTCACGTTCCAGGACCCGATCCTTTCCGCGGGTCGGTCCGGCATGGCGATCCGAACTCGCGGCGGCGGCGTCTGGACGACCCCCGCGGGGCTCGGGTGGGCTAACCCGTACGACCGCCGGGTCTGGAAGTACAACGTCGACATCGCCGAGGCGGCGGTCAGGTCGGGGTTCGACGAGATCATGTTCGACTACGTGCGCTTCCCGAGCGACGGCGACGTCGACGCCGCGGTCTACAAGGGGCGCAAACCGGGACCACGGAGCGCGACGATCGCGCGGTTTCTCGCCTACGCCGGGAAGCGTTTGCGCCCGCTCGGCGCCCGCATCTCGGCCGCTGTCTTCGGGCTCTCTGCCACGCGCGAGCTCGGGATCGGCCAGGCGACGCGCCGGGTCGCTCCTCACCTCGATGTGATCTACCCAATGGTGTACCCGTCGCACTACGGCGCCGGCGAGCTCGGGCTCGACGACCCGAACGCCCTTCCGGGCTGGACGGTGGCGCGCGCGCTCCGCGACTTCCGCCGGAAGCTCCGTGGGTCCGACACGAGGCTGATCCCCTGGCTGCAGGACTTCTCGCTCGGGCGGACGTACGGGCTCGAGGACGTCGAGGCGCAGGTGGACGCCGCCCGCGACGCGGCGACCGGGGGCTTCCTCCTCTGGAACCCGTCCGGCGTCTACAACGAGGACGCCCTGAAGGCCGAATAAGAGGGGTAGGCCCGCGTTGTCCACAGGCCGGCCGCACGCCTGTGGAAATTGTGGAAAACTGAACTTTCCGCAAATTCCATGATTTACGTTGGACGATCTGCTTGACGCCCTCGGAGACCTGTCCTACAGTGGCGCCTGCGTCGGGCAAGGGGCGCGAGTAGGGCGAAGTCACCGGGAGCGGCAGTACCCGCAAGGGAAAGGTCGCTAGCGGTGGTGGACGAAAGCGTCACCTGCCCGGCGAATTTTTTTGGTCCGGGGTAGATTCGCGCTCGCAATGATCCGGCCGCGCCCGCCCTCCTTCAGCCCGGGCTTCACCTCGTTCCTCTGGGGCGTCGGGCTCGGCGCGTTCGTCTGGTTCGGGCTCCTCGCGATCGGCGTCTCGAACGCGACCGCGTTCCTCTTCGGGGCGCTCGCGGCTGCGCTGATCTTCTTCTACGTACGCCTCTACGGCAGCGATCCGCTGCGCCGCTAGCGCTAGACGAGCGCGCGCCGCGGGCCCGAGGCGAGCGCGTCGACGAGAAGGCGCGCCAGCTCGAGGCCGAGCTCGCCCTCCAGGCGAGTCCGAGCGTTCGGCCGGTCGTCGGCGCCGCCGGCGAGTCGCGCGCAGTGGGTGAGCAGCCGCGAGGCGCCTCGCCGAGCGCTCGCGTCGTTGGAGACGGCGGCGTTCATGCTCGAGCTATCGCCCGGCGCCGCCTCCCGCTCGATCCCTGGCGCGAGTGAAGGCCGGGCTTAGGCGGCGAGGTCGCGCGGGCGAGCGTCGAAGGAGCCGGACGCGAACTCGGCGCGAAAGGCGGCGAGCGTCTCTTCGCGGTCGGATGCGAAGACGTGCTCGACGACCGTCACATGCCGGTCGTGGAAGAAGGGCTCATCCACGTGGCGACGCGTGACGAAGTTGACGGACGTCGCCTCGCACGACGGGCAGCGGACCGCCACGCCGACCTCGTCCCCGCCGGCCGCGAGCAGCCTGAACGCGGACGGGAACGTCGGGCGCGCCCCGCCCTCCGGGTAGCAGAAGAAGCTCCACGGCCAGACGCCCGCGCGAATCAACGCCGCCGCGCGGTCGAGAAGCTCGTCGAGGACGGGCTCGAATCGCGACGTCATGAGATTGAAGAAGCTCGCGTCGGAGGCGGTGAGCGGCGTCCAGTCGAGCGCCTCGTGAGTGAGGAGCGCCTCGTGCTCCTCCCCGCACGCGCATGCGAACAGGACCTTGTAGACGGCGGGATGGGCGGCGCCGGGCAGGCGCTCGAGCGTCCGGAACGCGGAGAGCGGCACACGCGCCTCCCCGCCGTTCGGGCACGAGAACGTGTAGCGCCCGGTGAGCCCGTCGAACATCTCTCGGCGTCTATCGACCGTGGACGCCTAATACTGAATGAGCGAGAAGACGTCGTAGCCGGCGAGCGTGTCCCGGCCTTTCAGAAATTCGAGCTCGATGATGAACGCCACCCCGACGACCTCGCCGCCCAGCTGCTCGACGAGGCCGGTCTTCGCCTTCGCGGTGCCGCCGGTGGCGAGGAGATCGTCGTGGACGAGCACGCGCGCGCCGCTTCGGATCGCGTCCGCGTGGAGCTCGAGGGCGTCGAACCCGTACTCGAGCGCATACTTGACGCTGATCGTCCGCCACGGCAGCTTCCCGGGCTTGCGCGCGGCGATGAACCCGCACCCCAGCCGGTAGGCGAGCGCTC
>DASZKB010000218.1:0-3776 GCA_035947475.1 Gaiellaceae bacterium
GCCCCCGCGCCCGTGGCTCCCCCGCCGGCCGCGGCTCCCCCGCCGGCTGCGGCTCCCCCGCCGGCCGCGCCCCCGTCCCCTCCGGCCCCGCCCCTCCGCACCGTCCGAGGCACGCCCGCGGACGACGTCCTCGTGGGGACGCCCGGTGACGACGTGATCTACGGCCTCGGCGGCAACGACGTCATCCACGGCCGCGGCGGGAACGACGTCGTCGTCGGCGGGCCGGGAGCCGATCGGCTCGAAGGCGGCGCGGGCCGCGACCGCCTGCGCGGCGAGCGCGGCCGAGACGCTCTTTACGGCGGGCCGGGCGCGGACTTCTTCGCGGCGCGCGACCGGCAGAGAGACACGCTCCGCGGCGGCCGCGGGCGCGACGCCGGGCGCATCGACGCCCGCCTCGACCGGACGCGATCGCTCGAGCGGCGCCGCTAGCGCCGGAGCATCGGCGGTCTGGAGCGAGATCCGGGCGGCTAGTCGCCCGCGTAGCGCTGCTCGCGCCACGGGTCGCCGTACATGTGGTAGCCGTACGTTTCCCAGAAGCCCGGCTCGTCGTCGGCGAGGAGCCGCAGCCCGCGAACCCACTTCGCGCTCTTCCAGAAGTAGAGGTGCGGGACGAGGAGGCGCGCCGGTCCGCCGTGCTCGGGGTCGAGCGGCTCGCCGTCGTATCCGAAGGCGACCCACGCCTTGCCGCCCGTCACGTCCTCGAGCGGGAGGTTCGTCGTGTAGCCGCCGTCGCAGAAGGCGAGCACGTACGCCGCGTCGTGCTCGATCTCGTCGAGGAGCGTGTCGACCGACACGCCGTCCCACACGGTGTCGAGCTTCGACCATTTCGTGACGCAGTGGATGTCGCAGCGGATGGCCTCGCTCGGGAGCGCCCGGAACTCGTCCCAAGACCACGTCTTCGGCTCGACGCCGTCGCCCTCGATCGAGAACGTCCACTCCGCGAGGGGCGTATGCGGCGTCGGGCCGGCGGAGAGGACGGGGAAGTCGGGCGTCACGTACTGGCCCGGCGGGACGCGCCCGGAGGGTGCGTCGCCGTCGCCTCGGCGCCCGCGGAAGCCACGCGAGACGTGCATCGGGCGAGCCTCGCACGTCCGGCCGGCGCAGCGCAAGCCCGGCGGCGAGCGATACCCTGGGATCGTGAGCCGCTCGGTCATCGTCTCCGCGGTCCGGACGCCGTTCGGGAAGCTCGGCGGCTCGCTCAAGAACTACGAGGCGACCCAGCTCGGCTCGATTGCGATCCGGGCGGCGCTCGACCGCGCCGGGATCGAGAACGACGAGGTCGAGTACGTGATCATGGGCCAGGTGCTCCAGGGAGGAGCCGGTCAGGCGCCCGCGCGCCAGGCCGCGATCGGGGCGGGTCTCCCGAAGGAGGTCCCGGCCGACACGATCAACAAGGTCTGCGCGTCGTCCGTTCGCGCGCTCGAGATCGCGGACGCGATGATCCGGACCGGCGACCACCGCGTGATCGTGACCGGCGGGATGGAGTCGATGTCGAACGCCCCGTACGTGCTCAAGAAGGCGCGCTTCGGCTACCGCCTCGGCGACGGGACGCTCATCGACCTCATGACCCACGACGGCCTCACCTCGACGTTCGACCAGCGCCACATGGTGCAGCAGGCCTCCTTCGTCGCGCGCGAGCTCGGGATCGCCCGCGAGGACCAGGACAAGTGGGCGCTCCGCTCGCACCAGCGAGCCGTCCGCGCGATCGACGAGGGGCGGTTCGCCGACGAGCTCGTGTCCGTGAACGGGTTCGAGGTCGACGAGGGGCCGCGCCGCGACACCTCGCTCGAGCGGCTCTCCGCCCTCAAGCCCGTCTTCGACCCGGAAGGGACGACCACGCCCGGCAACGCGCCCGGCGTGAACGACGGCGCGGGCGCCGTCGTCGTGACGAGCGAGGAGTACGCGCGCGAGCGCGGCCTCGAGGTGCTCGCCACGATCGTCTCGACCGCCTACGTCGCCGACGACTTCGCCTACCTCGCGCGGACGCCGGCGCTGGCGGGGAAGCAGGCGCTCGCGAAGGCGGGGAAGCGCATCGAGGACGTCGAGCGCGTCGAGCTGAACGAGGCGTTCTCTTCGGTCGTCCTCAACTCGACGAAGATGCTCGGCGCCGATCCCGAGGTCGTGAACGTGAACGGCGGCGCGGTCGCGCTCGGCCACCCGATCGGCGCCTCCGGCGCGCGCATCCTCGCCACGATGGTTCACGACCTTCGCCGGAACGGCGGCGGGCTCGGCCTGGCCGCGATCTGCTCCGGCGGCGGTCAGGGCGACGCCGTCCTGATCGAGGCCTAGCGCGGCCGTCGCGCCGTCTTAGGAGATGGCGCGGATGAGGACGTTCAGAAGGACCGTGAGAAGAACCGAGATGCCGAGCGAGATGACCAGGCATCCGGGCGAGCACCCGTAGACCTGGACGCGACCGCCGCGAAACGTCCGGGGCCGGAACATGAGGTCGTGCTACCCCGCGGAGCGGCCGGGCAAGCGAACGTGAAGGTGGTTGTCGTGGCGGGCGAGCGGCTGGACGACCCGGCGCGGGCCGGTCAGCCCTGTGCTCGGGCCGACGAAGACGAGGTCGGCTCCCGCTTCGACGAACAGGTCGACGAGCGCCTGCGCCAGGCGGCGGTCGACGTCTCCCGCCCCCCTGGGGGCGCGCTCGCGGCGGTCGAGCCGGGGGTAGTAGACGTCGACGTCGAGGCCGTTCTGGTGAGAGACGTGCCCGGGGAGCCCGAAGCGCGGCCCGAAGTCGCCGCCGCGCGGACGGCTCAGGTCGCCGACCCCGACGCGGGGCGCGCGCGGGTGCTCCGCCGCGTACCCGCGAACCACCTTCAGCACGACGCGGACGAGCCGGTCGGTGCCCCAGCGGCGCCAGCCGCGGTTCGGCGACGTCCGCCGCACGGGATCCCACGTGAAGAACGTGGTGCCCTCGGCGGGAAGCTGCACGCCGCGCACGAGTCGGCCGCGCTGGGGAAGACCGAGCGCTTTCGAGTCCCGCCAGCGGATCCGCGCCGCCGCGCGCTCACGTTGCCGCCGAGCGGGCTTCTGTGCCGTCGCGCGCGGCGAGCGCGCCGCCCGCGCTACCTCGGCGCTGGTCGTCGGCTCGACCCGCTGGTGCCGCCGCGCGTCCCGATCTTCGGAGTCGTCGCTCCGCGCGCATGCGGCCGCGAGGACGACGAGAACGAGCGCCACGACTCGCATCGGAAGCCACTCTACGGAGGACGCGCGACCGCGTCCCCCGCGACGGCCGCGGCCGCTCCGGTGTACGTTCCGCCCCGATGACGTTCGAGCGCGTCCTCGTCGTCGGCGCGGGGCAGATGGGCGCTGGCATCGCGCAGGTCGTGGCCGCGTCCGGCCGTCGCGTCTACCTCCACGACGCGTTCCCCGGCGCGGTCGAGCGAGGCCTCGCGGCGATTCGGAAGAGTCTCGCGAAGCTCGCCGAGCGGGGCGGTCAACCACCCGACGAGGTCCTCGAGCGGATCGAGCCCGTTCGCGCGCTCGTCGCCGCCGACCTCATGGTCGAGGCGGTGGTCGAGGACCGCGCGGTGAAGGAGGACGTCTTTCGGGCCGCCGACGCGCTCTTCCCTCCCGAAGGCGTGCTCGCGTCGAACACGTCGTCGATCCCGATCAGCTCTCTCGCTGCCGCGACCGGCCGCCCGGACCGCGTGATCGGCATGCACTTCTTCAACCCCGTCCCGGTGATGGGACTGGTCGAGGTCGTCCGCGGGCGCGAGACGTCGGACGAGACGGCGGCGGCGATCACGGCGCTCGCGGCCGAGCTGGGCAAG
>DASZKB010000219.1:0-6614 GCA_035947475.1 Gaiellaceae bacterium
CCGCGCGCGCGTCATCGAAGTAAGCGTCGCGGCGCCCACGTAGCCGCCCTCACTCCGGCGTCACGTACGCGGCGGTGAGCCCGCCGTCGACGACGAAGGTCGCGCCGTTCACGTAGGACGACTCGTCGCTCGCGAGGAAGAGCGCCGCGTTCGCGATCTCGCGCGCTTGCGCGAGGCGCCCGGCGGGCAGGTGAACGCGCCGCCGCTCGAACGCTCCGGGCGTCTGCTCGAAGACGTACATGAGGAGGGGCGTCTCGACGGGCCCGGGGCAGAGGGCGTTGACGCGGACACCTTCGCGCGCGAACTGGACGCCGAGCTCGCGGCTCATCGAGAGGACCGCGCCCTTCGAGGCGGTGTACGAGATCTGCGACGTCGCCGCGCCCATGAGCGCGACGAACGAGGCGACGTTGATGACCGACCCGCCCCCGCGCTGAAGCAGGTGCGGGATCCCGTACTTGCAGCAGAGGAAGACGCCCTTCACGTTCACGTCCTGGACCCGCTGCCACGCCTCGACGTCCGTGTCGAGGATCGAGGCGTCGTCGTCGGGCATGATCCCGGCGTTGTTGTAGAGGACGTCGACGCCCCCGTAGCGCTCGGCGGTCGCCCGGTACATCGCCTCCACGCTCTCGGCGCTCGTGACGTCGACGTGGTGGAAGAAGGCCTCGCGGCACTCGGCCGCCGTCGCCTCGCCGGCCTCCGCGCTCACGTCACCGACGCAGACGCTCGCGCCCTCGGCCGAGAAGAGGAGCGCCGCCTCGCGGCCGATGCCGCTCCCGGCGCCCGTGATGACGACCACCTTTCCGTCCAGCCGGCCCATGGCGAAGAGCGGGAGAGCTTAGCCGGGATCCGGCGTGCCGTTGTCCCAGTGGCGAATGTCGAACCCGTCCGCTGCGAGCCGGTCTCGGAGCGCGGGCGCGTCGGCGACGGCCGCGACGCAAAGGACCCCGCCCTCGCGGCCGTCCCCGCGGGCGAGCGCGCCGGCGAGCGCGTGCGCCGGCTGAAGATGGTGGCCCTCCCACCCGAGCGAGCGGTAGCTGTCCCGGACGACGATGAGTGCGCGCTCTCCGCCGCGGACGGCGGCGGCGACGTTCACGAAGTGGCCGACGTCCCACTCGTGCGCCTCGGCGGCCGCGTCGCGGCCGGCGAGATAGTCGAGGAGCGCGGCCGGGTGGCCCCGCGCAGGCCACAGCCGGCCGGTGCGGATGTTGGCGAGGAGCGTCGTCTCGGGAGCGGTGGAAGCGGCCGCCTCGACGAGCACGACGAGCGAGCGCTCGTCCCACGGCCCCGCGACCGGGACGACGGTGAGGCGACCGCCGGCGAGCGTCTCGAGCGCGCGAGCGAGCGCCGGCGCGGCCGTCCCGCCGAGGGAAGGGTCGGCGGCTTTCGGGAGCGGGAGGCGGTAGTCGCGCCGTGGCGGCTCTCCGGGCGGGACGAGCCGCGCGGGGTCCGCGTCGGGAAGGATCGTGCCCGCCTCCGCGGCGACGCGGTCCTGGTCGAGCGCGCCGCCGTCCGGCGACTCGATGCCGACCGCGCGCAGGACGAGCGAGCCCCAGAAGCAGCCGCACAAGCTGTCCTTCTGCGGCATGTCCCCCGCGTGGAGCGAGGCGATCCCGTCGAGCCCCGTCGCCGTCGTCGCAGCGGTGATCGTCACGCCGCTCGAACTATCGCACGCGGGCCGCGCCCTGCAGGCGAGTCTATGATCGCGCGCATGGCGCTGCGCGCCGCGGTCTCGTTCGTCCGCCGGTGGCTCGACCTCTGCGGGCGTTCCTGCTGCGTGGGGCGCTCGCAGGCGGCGCTCGCGCGGGCGACGCGCGCCCACGAGCGGCGCGCGTAGGTGCGGGCGGTCGAGCTTCGCGCCTTCGGCGGGCCCGAGGGCCTCGTCGTCACCGAGCTTCCCGACCCGGAGCCTCGCCCGGGCGAGGTTCGCGTCGACCTCGTCGCGGCCGCGCTCAACCATCGTGATCGCTGGATCCGGATCGGACGCAAGGTCCAGCTGCCGGCCGTCCTCGGCTCGGACGGCGCCGGAGTCGTCTCCGCGGTCGGGCCCGGTGCGGCCGGCGTGCGCGTCGGCGACGAGGTGGTCGTCAACCCGTCGCTCGCCTGGGGAGAGCGTGAGGAGGCGTCCGGCCCCGATTTCCGGATCCTCGGCGTCCCGGACCAGGGGACTTACGCCGAGCGGATTGTCGTGGCCGCGGACCAGGTCCGCCCCCGCCCGGCGAACCTCTCTTGGACCGAGGCGGCCGCCCTCCCGCTCGGCGGCCTCACCGCCTGGCGAGCCGTCGTCACGCACGCGGAGGCGCGCCCCGGCCGGACGATCCTCGTGCCCGGTGCGGGCGGCGGCGTCGCGACGTTCGCGATCCAGATCGCCGCCGCCCTCGGCGCGCACGTCGTCGTCACCTCGTCGAGGCCCGAGAAGATCGAGCGCGCACTCGAGCTCGGCGCGGCGGACGGCGTCCTCTACTCGGAACCGGATTGGGCTGAACGCGTCGCGCCCGTCTACGCGGTGGTGGACAGCGTCGGCGCGCCCGTCTGGGAGGGCGCCCTCAACGCCCTCGCGCCCGGCGGACGACTCGTCAACCTCGGCGACACGGCGCGGGAGAGCGCCACCGTCCCGCTCTCGACGCTCTACTTCAAGTACCTCCGCATCCAGGGGACGACGATGGGAAGCCCGCGCGAGTTCGACGCGCTCCTCGCGCACGTCGGGGAGGCGTCGTGGCGACCGGTCCTCGACAGCGTCTTCCCGCTTGCCGAGGCCGCCCACGCACACAAGCGCCTCGAGGCGCCGGACCGCTTCGGGAAAGTCGTGCTCGCGATCGACGAGGAGCGGGCCGGCCGGTGAGCGACCGGCCCGCTTCTAACGCTCTGCCCTAGACGCCTCCGTAGACGAGGCGCCCGATCGTGTCGTACCGATCGCGGTCGCGCCTGCGGAGGTACAGCGCCCCGGCGACCCCGAGGAGGAACACGGCGAGGTCGATCCAGCCGAGCCAGTCGGCGAGCGGGAAGCCCCCACCCAGGAACTCGATGTTCCGGAAGAGGAGGTAGAGGACGAACGCCTGAGCCACGAACGCGATCGCGGGGCAGATGAGCGTCTTCAGCCAGTGCGATTCGCCCTGCCGCCAGAAGTAGACGAGGATCGCGGCCGAGACGAGAGACTGGATCGCGAGGATGATGATGACGCCCATCACGGCCATGAGGCCGTAGAGCTGCAGGTAGGCCTGCGAGGTCGGATCGTTCGTCCCCGCGAAGATCGCGAAGAGAGCGACGATCACGGCCGCGATCGCCGATTGCGTGAGCGACGCGATGTGGGGGCTCTTCCACTTCGGATGCGTGCGGCCGAGCACAGAGGGAGCGATCCGCTCGCGCCCGAGCGAGTAGAAGTACCGCGCGGCCGTGTTGTGGAAGGCCATCCCGCAGGCGAACGCGCCGGTGATGATCAGGTAGCTCATGATCGAGCGCGCCCACCCGCCCGCGAACTCCTCGGTCGGCAGGAGGAAGAACAACGCCGGGTCGCTCTGCGCCTGCGCCGCCGCGTCGTCCGTGCTCGCGTATCCCGAGATCGCCGCCCAGCTCGTGATCACGTAGAAGATCCCGAGCCCGATCACGGAGATGTACATCGCGCGGGGCACGATCCGCTTTGGGTCCTTCGACTCCTCGCCGTAGTTCGGCGCCATCTCGAAGCCGACCCACGACCAGAACGCGAAGAAGAGGCCGATCCCGGCCGCGCCGGCCGCCAGCTCGGCGGTGCCGGGATAGCCCGTGAACGCTTCGGCCGGGTTCAGCGCGGCGAGCTGGACGTTCTCGCCGCCCTGGCCGAAGATCGCGACGTCCATGATGAGCAGGATGAGGACCTCGCCGACCAGCGCGACGCCGAGCACCTGCGCCGAGATGCGGACGTCGAAGTACGCGAGGATGGCGATGAGGACGACCATCCCGAAGGCGAACCACGGCCAGGGCACGTTCCAACCCCACTCCTGCACCTTCTGGTTGGCGAAGAACGCGAACCCGCCGCAGAGCGAGGCCTCGAAGACGCTGTAGGCGAAGAAGGCGGCGAAGCCCGAGCCCATCCCGAGCTCGCGCCCGAGCCCGTGGCTGATGAACGAGTAGAAGCCGCCGGCGGCCGTCACCCGGCGCGACATCTCGACGTACCCGACGGAGAAGATCGTGAGGATGAGCGTCGCGAACGCGAACCCGGCGGGCGTCCCGATCCCGTTGCCGTATCCGACCGAGATCGGGGTGTTGAAGAGCATCGCCGAGATCGGCGCCGCGCCGGTCACGGTGAGGAACAGGACCCCCCAGAGGCCGACCGCGCCGCGGTGGAGGACGTGGACGTCCTCGCGCGCGTCGATGTCGTAGACCCCGGCGCGGTGGGTGCCCGTTCGGTCGACCGAGCCCGGGACCTCCTCGCCCGGCGCTGTCACGTCAGCCATGCCGCATCTCCTTTCGCCAAAGGACCTCGTTCGGTACCGATGCGGTCCGGATTATCCGATCCTCCAGATGTCTAATCAAGCTCAATGGACACGCGTTGACACCAAACGCACGACCTGAGATATAAAGCCGCTCGGCACCGAGCGACCGGAGGGGGCGCGATGGCGACGACAGAGCGCGAAGCGGCCGGCGTCGAGCAGGTGCTCGCGGACTGGCGGAAGGCGGGCATCCGCTACGTCCGCTTCGAGCTGCCAGACATGCACGGCACGAGCCGGTCGAAGACCGTTCCGATCGACCACGCCGAGGGGTACGCGCAGAGCGGCCTGAACATGTACGGAGGCACGGTCGTCCTCGACTCGCGCTCCGACGTGGTTCCCGGAACGCTCTACAACGAGGAGATCGCCTACGCCGACCAGCGCCTGCGCCCCGACCCGGCGACGGCGCGCGTCGTCCCCTGGCTCGAGGCGACCGGCCGCCTGATCTGCGACACCTATTGGGACGACGGCCGAGCGCTCGGGGCGGCACCTCGGCACGTCTTCCGGCGCGTCCTCGATCGCTGCCACGAGCTCGGGTACGAGCCCCTCATCGGCGTCGAGCCGGAGTTCTACGTCCTCGACCGGGAGACGCTCGAGCCGCTCTTCGGCGGCTACCACATCTTCAACACGGTGCGAAACGCGTGGGTGCCGCTGATCCAGCGGCTGATCGACGAGCTCCGCGAGTTCGGGATCGACATCATCACGTCGAACTCCGAATACGCCGGGTCGCAGTGGGAGATCAACTACGCCGCGGAGCGCGGGATGGCGGGCCCCGACGCGGCGTTCACGTTCAAGAACGCCGTCAAGGAGATCGCGCACCTCGAGGGCTACGTCGCGACCTTCATGTCGAAGCCTTTCTCCGACTCTGCCGGGTCAGGCTCGCACAACCACATCGGGCTCCTCGAGCGCGACGGCGGCGACAACGCGATGGCCGACCCAGACGACCAGTGGGGGCTCTCGCCCCTTGGCCGGCAGTTCATCGCCGGTCAGCTTCGGCACGCGCGCTCGACGTACGCCCTCGTCGCGCCGACGATCAACTGCCTCAAGCGCCGGCGCACGCACACGTTCAGCCCCACGAACGTCTCCTGGGGCCTCGAGGACCGGAGCGCCCTCGTCCGCGTCAAGGGCGGCTCGCCCGAGACGCGCCACGTCGAGAACCGCGCGCCCACCGGGCTCTCGAATCCGTACCTCGTCTGCGCGGCGCTCCTGGGCGCCGGGCTGCTCGGGATCCAGGACGAGCTCGAGCTCGAGCCGCCGGCACGTCCGCCGGCCGAGGAAGACGAAACGAAGCCTCAGCTCCCCACGGGCGTCGAGGAGTCGCTCCAGCTCCTGGAGGAAGACGACCGGCTCGTCGAGCTCCTCGGCTCCGAGTTCGTGCAGGCCTACACCGTCATGCGCCGCCACGAGCTCCAGCGCTTCGCCGACCACGTCACCGACTGGGAGCGCGAGGAGTACCTCGAGCTCTACTGAGCGCCCGCCCCGCGCTAGACGCGGTCGGCCGCTCGCTCCGCTGCCGTCTCGACGAACGCGGCCAGGATCGCGCTCTCGTCCCGGGCTTCCGGGTGCCACTGGACTCCGAGCACCCAGCGCCCGTCGGCGGCCTCGATCGCCTCCGCGAGGCCGTCCTCGACCGCGCGGCCGCTCACGACGAGGCCCTCGCCGAGCTCGCCGATTGCCTGGTGGTGGTGGCAGTGGGCGATGTGAACGCCCTCGCCCGCCGCGCGGGCGACGAGCGACCCGTCCTCGAGGGCGACGTGGTTCTCGGCGTCCTCGAAGGTCCCGAGGCGGCGGCGGTGAATGTTCTTCCCGTCCGGGCCTGCGAGGTCCTGGACGAGCGTCCCGCCGCGCGCGACGTTCAGGATCTGCATCCCGCGGCAGATCCCGAGGACCGGGAGGTCGCGCTCGAGGGCGAGGTTCGCCATAGTGATCTCGAAGCGGTCGCGCTCGGGGTACGTGACCTCGGTCGCGGGCTCGGGCTCGGACCCGTAGGTCCGCGGATCCACGTCCGCGCCGCCGATCAGAAGGAGCGCGTCGATCAGCCCGACCACCCGCTCGGCGGCGCGCTCGTCCACGGGGAGGAGGACGGCGGCGCCGCCCGCGCGCTGCACCGCGCGCACGTAGGAGTTCGAGACGAGGTGCGCGGGCCGGTCCCAG
>DASZKB010000220.1:0-4021 GCA_035947475.1 Gaiellaceae bacterium
GCTTAGGCGGCCCGCGGCGCGCCCGCCGCGCGCGCGAAGCTCCGGGCCGCGCGCTCGTCGACAGCCAGGGCGACCGGCCCGTGGACGATCAGGTGCCCCGCTCGCTCCTTGAGGAGATCGATGAGGAAGTTCTCGACGAGCCACTCGCTCCCGGGCGCCACCGTGGCGCGCAGGCGGACGCGGACGAGCGAGTCGGAGACGTCGTCGGCAGTCTCGATCCACGGCCTTCGGACGAACGTCGTCGGCCCCTGGGGAAGCATCGCCGCGACGGCGTTCACGAGGAGCTCTGTCTCGCCCTTCTCCTTCGCGAAGAACTCGACCGCGAGCTCCTTGACGCCCCTCGGAAGGACCCGGACCGCCGGGATCTGCGAGTTGTGAACGTGGATGACTTCGCCGTTCAGCGCGCGGAGCTTCGTGCGCCGAAGCGTCATGTCCTCGACGACTCCCTGAACGTCGAGGCCACCGCCCGCGACGACGATCGTGTCGCCGACCGAGTACCACCGCTCGGTGAACATCGAGAGCCCGGCGATCACGTCCGCGAGGAATCTCTGCGCGGCGAACCCCGCGACGAGGACGAGGAACGAGGCGCCGGCGAGGGCGACGAGCCGGTCGAACCCGCCGGCGAGCTGGGCGATCGCGAGAACGCTCGCCGTGATGAACGCGGCGAGCGTGATGCCGGCGCGGATCATCGCGACCGACGTCTCGCGGCGCTTGATCTCGGCGAGCACCTCCGCGACATCGAGAGCCACCTCGCGGTGGGCGCGGTCGTGCCAGGCGAGGAGCCTGCGCGCCACGAGCGCGCTCAAGCGCGAGACCGCAAACGCGGCCGCGAAGAGGGCGACGATCACGAGGATCTTGGCGACGGTATCGAGTGGTGCGACGAGCATGTCCACAACCGAAGGTAACGACCGAAGACGCGGCGTCTCAAGCGCTTCCGGGGGCGCGTAATCGCGGCTTAATCTCGAGCCACTACGATGGCCCCGTGGACGGGTACCGGTACAAGCGCGCCCAGGACGTCGCCTTCCGCGACCTCGACGGGCTCGGGGTCGTGAACAACGCTGTCTACCTCACGTACATCGAGACCGCTCGCCTCGGTTACATGGTCGAGGTGCTCGGGATCCGGTCCCTCGAAGAGATCGGCGTGATCGTGGCGAAGGTCGACATCGACTTCCGGTCGCCGGCGCGGCTCCTCGAGACCCTCCGCGTGGGCGCTCGCGTCCCGCGGCTCGGGACGAAGAGCCTCGACATGGAGCACGAGGTCCGCGGCGCCGACGGGCGCCTCGTCGCCCAGGCCGCGACGGTCCTCGTCGCGTTCGACTACGAGCGGGGGGCGCCGGTCCCGATCCCCGAAGAGTGGCGCGAGCGGATCGAGACGTACGAGGCCGAGGCGGCCGCGCGCGCATGAGCGCGTTCGAGAAGGCGGTGCTTCCGAACGGCCTCCGGGTCGTCACGGCGCCGATGCCGCAGGCGAAGTCGGTCGCCTGCTTCGTGATGCTCGCGGCGGGGTCGCGCTACGAGACCCGGGAGACGAACGGGATCGCCCACTTCGCCGAGCACATGTTCTTCAAGGGAACGGAGCGGCGGCCGAGCGCCCGCGACATCGCGGGCGAGATCGACTCGATCGGCGGCGAGTTCAACGCCTTCACGAGCAAGGAGTACACGGGTTACTACGTGAAGTGCGCGGCCGAGCACCGCGACGTCGCCCTCGACGTCCTCGTCGACATGCTCCGGCACTCGAAGTTCGATCCGGACGAGATCGAGCGCGAGAAGGGCGTGATCGTCGAGGAGATGAACATGTACTACGACACTCCGCGCGACTACGTGGAGGGCGTCTACGACGAGCTCCTCTACGGCGACACGCCGCTCGGCTGGGACATCATCGGGACGAAAGAGACGGTGCGCGCGGCGAAGCGCGAGACGTTCGTCGCGTATCTCGACCGCTGGTATCGGGCGCCGAGGATGGTCGCCGGGATCGCTGGGGCGGTCGGAGACGACGTCCTCCCGAAGCTCGAGGAGTTCCTCGGCGACGTCAGGAACGGCGGCGACAGCCGCATTGATCCCGTCGCCTGGGAGCAGAGCGAGCCCCGCGTCAAGCTCCACTCCAAGCAGTCGGACCAGGCGCACGTCCGGATCGGCGTGCACAGCTATCCGATCTCCCACCCCGACCGCTACACGCTCGCGCTCCTCGCGACCGCCCTCGGGGGCGGCATGTCGTCGCGCCTGTTCACGGAGGTGCGCGAGCGCCGCGGGCTCGCGTACTACATCTACGGCCACAACATGGGGTACACCGACACGGGGACGCTCTACGCCCAGGGCGGCGTCGACATCGCGCGGATCGACGAGGCGGTGCGGACGATCGTCCGCGAGTTCGCCCGGATCGCCGCCGAGCCGCTCGAGCGCGACGAGCTCGAGAAGGCGCGCAACTTCGCGAAGGGGCGCCTGATCCTCTCCCTCGAGGATCCGAAGGGGATGATCCTCTTCGGGCTTCGGGGCGAGGTGCTCGAGGAGAGGCTCCGCGAGCCGGACGAGGTCCTCGCCGGGTTCGACGCCGTGACACTCGAGGACGTCCAGCGCGTCGCGCAGGACATCATCCGCGAGAACCGGCTGAACCTCGCCCTGATCGGGCCGTTCGACGACGAGGAGCGCTTCGAGAAGCTCCTCGCGCTTTCCGCCTAGCGGCGTTTCCCCCTAGCGGTTATCAGGCTGTGCGGCCGATCTGCCGATGATCGCTCCGTGGGGCGACGCCTGCTCGCAACCTTCGCGGTCCTCTTCGCCGCTCTCGCGACCGCCGGCTCGGCCGCGGCCGCCGACGCGCTGACGCGCGCCCTTTCGGCCGGCGAGCTCACGAAGGCGGAGTACACCCTCGAGCGCGCCGAGTCGCTCTTCCGGCTGCGCTACGTTCGCGCCCGCTACGGAGACGTCGCGAGGCCCGACCCGCGTGAGGCGACGCTGGTCCTCCGTGACCTCGCGGCGCAGCTGTCGGAGCTTCCGGCCGACCGGCGCGCCCGGGCGGCGGAGCTCCTCTCCCGGCCGGCGGCGGACGCGCGCGCCTGCGGCGAGGCGCTCTGCGTCCACTGGGCGGAGAGCAGTCCGAACGCCCCGCCCGGCGCCGACGGCGACCCGGCCACGGTCCCTCCCTGGGTCACCACGACAATGACCGTCTTCGAGAACGTCTGGGCCCAGGAGATCGGGCGCCTGGGCTACCGCCCGCCGCTCTCCGACGTCACTTCGCCCGTGAACGGCGGAGACGCCAGGCTGGACGTCTATCTGGCCGACGTGGGCGCCGACGGCCTCTACGGGTACTGCGCGAGCGACGATCCCGGCGCGAGCGCGGTCGGGGCCGCGCAGAAGCGCGAGGTCTCCGCTTACTGCGTGGTGGACGACGACTTCGATCCCGGGCAGTACCCGGCCGCGACCGGCGAGCAGGCGCTCGCCGTCACGGCCGCGCACGAGTTCTTCCACGCCGTCCAGTTCAGCTACGACTGGCGCGAGGACCTCTGGTTCATGGAGGGAACGGCGTCGTGGGTTGAGGACGAGGTCTACGACCACGTGAACGAGAACCTCGGGTACCTCTGGAAGGCAAGCGTCCTTCGCCACCCGGCCGTCCCGGTCGACTACGCCGGCAACGGGTTCCAGTACGGCTCCTGGATCTTCTGGCGGTACCTCTCCGAGCGGCTCGGCACCGGGATCGTTCGCGATACCTGGGAGCGCGTCGGCGGACGCGACGCCTATTCGCTCCGCGCGGCGAGCCCTGCTCTCGCCGCGAAGGGGCTCACGTTCGGCTCCGTCTTCGCCGACTTCGCCGCCGCGAACCGGATCCCGTCACGCCGCTACCAGGAGGGCGGCGCCTACCCGACCGCGCCCGCCGCGGAGACGAAGACGCTCTCGCGGGGACGGCCGACGACGGGCTGGCGCTACACATCCATCCGTCATCTCTCGAGCCTCTACTACTCCGTGCGCCCGGGGAGGACGGTCTCCCGGCGCGCGACGCTGCGCGTCGCTCTCGACGGCCCGGCGCGCC
>DASZKB010000221.1:0-8024 GCA_035947475.1 Gaiellaceae bacterium
GTCGCGCGCCGCAGCCGCGATGGGTGTTCGCGAGGCGGTCGTCGACCCGGAGATGCCGGTTGCAGTCGCCGACCGGCTGCGAGCCGACGGCATCACTCTGCGACCGGACCACGAGACGATCGCCGCCAGGCGCCGCGCGAAATCGGGGGCGGAGCTCGCCGGCATTCGCAGAGCACAAGCCGCGGCTGAGGCCGGGATGAGCGCCGCCGCCGCGATGCTTCGCAAGGCGGTGCCCAACGGCGATCGGCTCGTGGTCGGCGGCGAGGTCCTGACTGCCGAGGCGGTTCGGGCGGCCGTGCGGGACGCCTGCCAGGAGCGCGGCGCGCGAACCACGCCCGACTACATCGTCTCGTCCGTCTGGAACGGGTTCGGCCATGAGATCGGCTCGGGTCCGCTCCCGGCGAACCTCCCGATCGTGGTCGACTTGTGGCCGTGCGACGAGGGCTCGGGATGCTGGGCGGACATGACCCGGACGTTCGTGGTCGGTGAGATCTCCGACGCCGTCCGGGCGCAAGAGACTCTCGTGCGCGAGGCGCTCGAACGCGCGCGCCAGGCCGTCCGGCCGGGGATTTCGGGGCGCGAGCTTCACGCCCTCGTCTGCGAGCTCTTCGAGGCCGCCGGGCATCGGACGCAACGGACCGGCCCCGGGGACGACCCGAACGAGGGCTTTCAGTTCTCGCTCGGGCACGGCGTCGGGCTCGAGGTCCATGAGGAGCCGTCGCGCGGGCAGGCCGGACACGGCGAGCTCGTCGCCGGCGACGTGATCGCCGTCGAGCCCGGCCTCTGGCGGCGTGAGATGGGCGAAGTGAGGTTCGAAGACCTCCTGCTCGTCACCAAGGACGGGAGCGAGATCCTCACGCGCTATCCATACGACCTCAGTCCGTAGCGAGCCGTTTTCCGGTCTCGCCGGCACCTGGCCGGCCGATGACGGTTTCCGCGAGCTCTAGAAGAGCTCTCGTAGGGAGGCCATCTCCTTGGTCCACTCGGCCTGGGCCTGCTTGAGGGCGGCCATGCGCTCTTTCGCGCCCGCCTCCTCCTCCTCGAGCGCCGCCCGCGTCGCATCGACGTCGGCCTTGAGATCGGGGTCCTGGCGAATCGCGCCGTCCACCTCCGCCGAGCCGAGCGCCGAACCCAGGCGCTTCCGCTCGGCGCTCCGCTCCCTCTCGGCCGCCTGAGCGGCGGCCGCGAGCTCCTCGAGCGCGCGGGCACCCGCGGAGGCAACGGCCGCGAGCGCCTGCTTGGGCGTCTCGTCGAGGGAGAGCTCGCCGCGCAGGGAGAGTCGAGGCGCTTCCGGGATGGTCAGCACAATTCCCGGCTGGAGATCGTCGAGGTCGACGTCGGGGTTCGCCTCGGCGACCGCCTCCTTCACGTCGCGCGCCGCGGCCGGCGAGACCCTTCCCGCGAACAGGCGCTCGCGGAGGGCGGTGAAGTTCTTCTCGGTGCCGACGACGAGGACGGGCATGGCTCCTCCAGTCTGACGATCAGGACACGATCGGATTGAGGGCGTCCCAAGGCGACGGGAGCCCTGCGCCCGGGCCTCCGAGGTGAGTGCCGCCGGCGGCGAGGTTTCCCAGGGCCGCGAAGCGGTCCTCGGGGACGCGGAGGACGAGCATCGCCTTGCCGCCTCGCACGCGGTTCGACGCGGCCGTCACCGCGGTGGCCTCGAGAAGGATCCCGGACTGCTCCTCCCGCCCCTCGTGGGCGCACTGATTGGCCTGCGCGACGACGTCGCCCGCGACGCGAACGAGGCACGTCGGCCTGTCGCCGCCGCCCGCGAGCGAGTTCGACTCCACGTTCGCGTGGTCACCGCGGCCGGCCGTCGCGTATCCCCAGGCGCCGGTCATGACGAGCGCGCCGGCGCGCAGGGGGACGACCGCCTTGCCCGCGCCGACCCGGGCGACCCCGCGGCCGCCCGACTGGACGAGAAGGGCGAACCAGCCGCCCTGGCCCGGGGCCGGTGCCTCGGCCGAGTAGCGGACGGAGTTCTCGGAGGCGGCGAGGCGCTCGAACGGGCCCACGACCGCGATCCCAGCCGCCACGCCGAGGAACTCGCCGCGCGGGCCGACCTCGTCGACGACGTTGCCGCTCGCCCGCACGTCCTCGCAACCGAGGACGACGATGCCGGCCCGGACGCGGCCCTCGACGAGCGCCTGCCCGACCCTCGTGACGGTGTTGTCGATCACGGCCGCCGAGCCCGCGCGCGCGACGAAGATCCCCAGCGCGGCGTCGAGCCTCGCCTCACCCTCGGGCGGCACCACGTCGAAGACCTCGTTGTTCGCGAGCGCGGCTCGCTCGGCCGCTCCCTGCCCCTCGACCGCGATCCCGGCGCCGACGGTGGCGAGGACGTTCTCCTTCACCATGAGCGTGCGGACGGCCGTCCTGAGCGCGATGCCCGTTCCCGAGCGCTCGTGCACGCGGTTGCCCGTGATGCGGACGTGGCCCGGCGTGGCGGTGAAGGGGCCTGGCGCGACGACGACGCCGTCCGTTCCGCTCGCGTTTCCGAGCCGGTTCACGGTGTTCGCGTCCACGACCGCGTCGGCTCCGACGGTTATCCCCGCTCCGCCGGTGGCGACCTTGTTCCCCTTGACGTCGAGTGAGCCGCCGGGCATCACGGCGCCGGTCGCGACGATCCCGCCCGCTCGGCCGCCGAGGACGTCGTTCCCGCTCACGCGGCAGGCGTAGAGGTAAGCGGAAAGGCCCCCGAGGTCGACGCCGCGGTCGAACCCGACGACGACGTTGTCCTCGACCCGAAGCGCGGCCGCGAAGAGGCCGATCCTCTCGCCGCCGCCGGCGACCACGGCGGTGCGCCCGACGAGGACGTTTCGCCGCAGCGACACCAGGAGGCCGACTCCCGAAAGCTCGACCGCCGAGCCGCCTCCTTCGCGCGAGGGGTACGACAGCACGACGAGGTCCTGGAGCGTCGTCGCCACCACGCTTCGCAGCCGCACGGCCGCGGGCGCGCCCGCGCCGCTCACGACGGCCATGCTCTCGAGCGTGACGGCAGCCGAACGAGTGACGGTCAGCGCCGTGCCCCGCGCGACGAGGACCGTCGCCGGGCCGTGCCCGTGGAGGCGAAGCGAGCGCGCGCCGTCGATGGTGACCCCCGCGGCAACGTCGTAGACGCCGGGGGCGAGACAGATGGTCCCGCCCGTCTCCTTCACCTGGTCGACGGCCTGCTGGACGGTCAGCGCGCCGCTCGCATGCGAGGACGGCGTGACGCAGACGGTGCACTCGCAGCCGCCGTCGCCCGTGTCGAGCGGCGGCCAGAGCCGCCGGCAGTCCGTCTGGGAGCCCGGGAACGTCACGACGCCGAGCCGGGCGAAGTGGTGGTGGACGCCGCGCGGCGGCGCGTCGTCGAGCGTCTCGACGGACGTGTTCGCGGTACGGGCGACGAACATCCAGTAATCGCCCGGGCGGAACACCCCGCCCGTCGTGGCCACCGAGAACGAGACGACGATGCCGTGCTCGAGCACGACCTCGGTGCCGGCGCCGGACGGCACCGTGATGAGGCCCGTCGAGCCCGGCTGGTCGAGGTCGACGAGCGTCGCGCCCGCGCCGCTCCGAACCGTTCCGGACTGGTCCCACCGGCGCACCCGCAGGTGTCGCGCGGCCGCTTCGTCGGCGTTCGCGGGCCGGAGGTCGGCCGGCAGCGTGCCCGTGAACGTCATCGTGCGCGCCGCGTCGTCGACGGTGACCTTGCGCATCACGCCCGGCCGCCCGTCGAGCTCGTAGCGGTCGTCGAGGATCTCGACCCAGTCGCCGGTCGACACGCGCAGCACGTCGTCCTTCCCGACCGTGGCGAGCCGGAGCACGGTCGGAGAGACCATCTCGACGACCGGCACGGCGACGGAGCCGTTGTCGCGCGACCACTTGAAGGTGGCCGTCCCCGGGGCGCCGCCGTCATGGATCTCGACCCGGTACGTCTGGTTCTCGAGGCCGCGGTAGCCCCCGGTGGGCGGAAGCTCGCAAGGATCGTCATCGGCGGCGACCTCGACGGTTCCGGTCGTCAGGCGCCCAGCGGACGGCCGGATGACGTCCAGCCAGCCCGGGATCTCGTCGTCGTCCGACGCGCAGGTCGCGCTCCCGATTCCCGGCAGGACGCGCACCTGCCAGACCGTCTGGAGGCGTGCGCTCGTGTCGACGCCGACCGCCACGTCGACGAGCTCGGGGTCCTCGAGGTGCGTGACCTCGCGCTGCCAGACGTCGAGGTACGCGAGGTGCGGGCCGCCGCTCGGGAGCGGGTCGGGAGTCGGCCAGTACGGCTGCTCGTCGTACGGCGTGTCCGCCGTCCGCGTCCGCTCGGAGAGCAGCGGGTCGAAGCCGAACGGGGCGCCACCGTGGTTCTCGGCGACGAGCCCGTCCACGTACATGCGGCCCCGGCCGATCGCGAGCTCGCCGCCCGAGGCGGTAACCCGAAACGCGTTCGGCGTCTGCCGCGGCACCCAAGCAACGCCCGCCTGGTCAGGATCGGGCCCGAACGAGGTGAGGTCGGACGTCTCCGCGCGCAGGCGCCGGTCGAGAAGCGCGACGTACTCGTTGAAATCGGCGTCGAGGAGAAGCCGTCCCTGCTGGAGGACCACGCTCGAGAAATGGCGAAGCGGGTCGAACCTCGCGCGGCTTACGTCGGCACCCATGGCTCTCTCCCTTCCCGGTCCGTCACGTGGCGTAGAAGAAGCCCGCCTCGAGGCCGTACCGGAGGTACTCGTCGAGGCGGAGTCGCAGGTTCGTCTCGCGTTGCGGCTGGTGCAGCTCGTGCGTCGCCCCCATCTCGCCCTCGTCGCTCGAGCCGGTTCGGATGGCGGCGTGTGTCGCGCGCCGGAGCTGCGCGTAGCCGGGGTCGCCGTAGCGGAGCGACGTGTGGTGCGGCCGGTGCGCGGGATCGGCGCCGACGCACTCGAAGCGTCGGGGCGTCCGCGAGCCGGGCGGGACGAACGAGAACCGGATGCAGCCGACCTGGCGGCGCTCCGCCCAAACGGGCGCCGGCCACGGGTCGGGTGGACTGGGAAGGCGGGCGAGAAGAAGCGAGTCCGAGACGTCGAGCCGCTGCGCGTGCACGCGCCCGATCACCGTGCAGGCGTTCAACGTCAGGTGACCGCCGGCCGCGAGGCCGTCGCCCGTCTCGCGGTCGGCCGCGGTGGAGACCGTCCGAAGGCCGCCGCCGGCCGCGGCGGCTCGGCCGCAGAAGGCGATCTGGTCGTCCGCGCTGGCGTCGAGCACCGAGTCGGCCGCCTCCACCTCGGCGCCGTCGACCGCGACGACCGGGCCGACGACGCAGTGGTCGAGCGTCACAGCGGCGAACGGGTGGAGCACGATCAAGCTCGCCGCTCCGAGCGACGTGGGCCCGCCGCCCGGCTCGCGCGTACGGCCGGGAACGAGCGTGCAGTGCCGGAGGACGAGCGTCCGCGGGCGCGCGTCGGCGGACTCCTCGAGGACGAGCGGCGCTCCGGCGAGCACCAGCCCGTCGAGGACGACGGTCGTGTCGGGGTCCAGGGCGAGCCGGAGCTGCCCCGCACGCTCCAGGAGCGGGCGGGCGCGGTTGGCGGAGCGGAGGACGACGCGGCGGTCGGGCGTCCCGGGCGCGGGCGTCGTCGCCGCGATCGAGGCCGGCGCCTCGTAGCGGCGGCTGTCGAGGATCTGAACGCTCCCGCCGCCCGCCACCGAGGCGAGGAGCGGGCCGAGCGGTTCCCCGTCCTGGGCCTCGACGATAGTCGTGAGCGCCTCGAACGAGGCGGCCCGGTCGTACCCGCCCCCGCCTATTGCGAGCGCCGCGCCGTGGTGGAACGTGGCGAGCCGGGCCTCCCCCGAGCCGGGCGCAGCCGGGAACGCGAC
This sequence comes from Gaiellaceae bacterium, assembly GCA_035947475.1. Lineage (GTDB taxonomy): Bacteria > Actinomycetota > Thermoleophilia > Gaiellales > Gaiellaceae > DASZKB01. The sequence continues at coordinate 5,830 of DASZKB010000221.1, forward strand.
GCGTCCGAGGACGGGATCGACCGCGACGTGGGTGTCGGCCGGCTGCGGCTCATGCGCCCACGCGCCGGGCGACGCGGGGTCGTCCGAGAGGTCGCAGACGCGGATGTCGGCGGCGGCGACGGCGTCGAACGCCGCCGCCGTTTGGGTCTCGAGAAGGAGCGAGCGTCCGGTGCCGTAGAGCTCGGCGAGGTGGCCCGCGAGAAAGCGGCGCGTGAGGGGAAGCGGGACGTCCAGCGGTTCCGCGAGGTGCGTGATCTCCCGCTCGGTTCGGGGCGCGACGAAGAGCGGCTTGTCGGTCCCGAGGGGGTCGACGCGGTAGCGGCGCCCGGAGGCGTCGGCCTCGACGAGCGGCGAGCGGGCGAGCCGGAGCGATTGCACCCGCCAGAGGAAGAGGGCGACGTTCGGGATGTTGTAGCGGCCCGAACGCGAGGCGATGCGACGCATCTCCACCGTGTGCGCGAGCCCGTCGAACGCGCCCGCCTGGAAGCGGCCCGAGAGCTCGAGGCGGCCCGCGTCGCGGAGGTCGGCCGTCGCGGCCGCGTGGCTGCGAACGTGGTTCATGTACTGCGTCGTCGCGAGGAGCTCGAAGAGCTCGACCGCGCGCGCGGGCCAGCCGGTCACGTCGCGGGCGAGCTGCTCGAGGACCGAGACCGTGCCCTTGCGGCGCCGGTAGGCGATCGTGTTCGCGACCTCGGCGCGCGGCGAAGCGACGCGCGGGACGACGCCGTGAAGCGTCCGGTAGCCGACGAGGTCGCCGATGTACGGCGCCACCCACGGCGCGCACGTCTCGATGAACTGGTCGTCGTACATCTGCTCGAGGCTCTCGGCGAGCACGCTCGCCTGGTCGGCGACGACGTCGAGGAGCTCGCGCAGGACGCCGCCTCGCTCGGCGTCCCGAACGCGGTAGACCTCGGGGAGGAGGCGGTAGAGCTCTTCGGCGCCGTAGAGGGCGGGCGCGCTCACGGCAGCGCCTCGAGCCAGTCGAGGGGCGCCGGGTCGAGGAGAAGGAGGCCGGCTGGAAGCGGGAGCCCGGTCGGCCCGACAGCCGGCCGCTTGGCGACGAGGCGCTCGGCGACCCCGGGAGCGGAACCGGAATAGAGCCGGTCGACGTCCACCGCGACGACGCCCGCGACGCTGTGGACGACCGCGATCACCTCGGAGCGGTGCACCGGCTGCGCGAAGCCGCGCGCCTCGAACGAATAGGCGGCGCGCAGGGCCGCCTCGACGCCGGCGAGGACTGTTTCCTCCTCGTGGGCGGGGTCGACCGCGACCCGGAGCGCGAGCCGGAACGCCTCGCGCGCGCCCGCGACGACGACGACGTCGACCCGTGGATCGCCGTACGCGCGGAGCGCCGTGCCGAGCTCGGCGAGGCGCTCGGCCTCTCCCGGGCTCGGCTGGCCGGCGAGCGCCACGCTGACCACCACCGCCCGGCGGGCGCGGAGAGGGAGCACGGCAGCGTGCGCCTTCGCGACGCCGGCGAAGGCGCGCGCGAAGTCCTCGTAGTCGAGGAGCGAGACCGCCCGGCCGAGCGTCCGCACGGCCAGCGGGATCGAGGCGCGCGCCGCCTCGCCGGGCTCCGCGTCGACGCCTCCGCTCGCCTGCACCGGGTTGCTCACGCCCTTGACGCCCGGCGGTCGGTCGAGGAGCTGCGCGAGCGCGCCCGCGCCGACGTTGCCCGCGGCGCCGAGCCCCTTGCGGTAGCGGGCGCGGACGTTGTTCGACCCGGTCGGAAGGCGAGCGCCTCGCTCGCCGTCGCCGAACTGGACGTACACGGAGCCGCGCTCGTCCGTCCGGAGCGCGTAGACGCGGTCGCGCCGCGCCGCCCCGGACAGGGTCGGGACCTCGTCCCAACGCACGTCGTTCACGCGCACCTCGAGGGCCGGGTCGGCGCCCGCGGGGCTCGTGGACGCGACGTGGGTGAGCGGGCTGTGCGCGAGCGGGAAGCGCTCGAAGGGCACGCTCCCCCGGCCCGACCCGAGGAGCTCGTGGACCGTCTCGCCGTGGGTGGCGAGCGCCACGTTTCCGTGGACGACGACCGAGCCGCGCTCGTACGACTCCGCGAGGTCGTCCTCCAGGATGAGCCTCCAGCCGCTCGCGACCGCCTGGACCTCGGCGAGGACGGCCGCCTCAGCGCGCTCGCTGCCGTCGGCCGTCGTCCCGCGCAGGACGAGGCGGCGGCCCGGCCGCATCGTGTC
>DASZKB010000222.1:0-4313 GCA_035947475.1 Gaiellaceae bacterium
GCTCCTCGACCGCCTCGCGGAGCTCCCGGTCGACGGGCTCGGGATCGACTTCTACGCGACGAGCCTCGAGGCGGTCCCCGAACGGCTCGACAAGCTCGTCCTCGCCGGGGTCGTCGACGGGCGCGGATCGCTGCTCGAGGACCCGCGCGAGATCGCGCAGTTCGCACGCCGCCTGGGCGAGCGCGTCGAGCGGATCGCGCTGACGCCGAACGGCGATCTACAGTTCGTGTCGGAGAGCGTTGCGCGCGAGAAGGTCGCGCGCCTGGGGCGCGCCAAGACGGCGCCAGTGGAGGAGGCCGCATGAACAACTTCCAGACCGACGGCGACGTTCGCTTCCTGACCCACGAGATCGGCTCGCTCGCCAAGCCGCCGTGGCATGTGAAGACTGCCGCCGGGCGGCCCCTCGAGGAGTCCGATCTTGAGCACGCGCGAAGCTGGGGCGAGCGCCTCGACGTCCCCGGCTACGACGAGCTCGTCGAGCTCCTTCGCGCTCCGTCCGAGGACGGAGAGGCTCGCCGGCACGACGTCGCGCGCTGGTCGAGCCGCTACGCCGTGCGCCTCCTCGAGGCGGCCGGCCTGGACGTCGTCTACGACGGCGAGCAGCAGCGGAGCGAGATGTACGCCTGGGCGATCGACCACGCGAACGGCTTCGAGCCGCGCGGGACCGTGCGGAGCTTCGACAACAAGTACTACGCCAAGTCCGCGGTCACGGGGCCGATCTCGCTCGCGAAGCCGTACCACAACGAGGAGTTCGAGTTCCTGCAGTCCGTCGCCGAGGCGCGCCTCAAGATCCCTGTGACGGGCGCCTACACGCTCGCCATCTGGTCCTACGACGAGCACTACGCGCCCAAGCAGGGGCGGCTCGGCGCGCCCGCCGGGCGCCGGAAGGAGATCGAAGCGCGGCGTGAGTTTGCGATGGACCTCGCCCGCAACCTCATCCGGCCGAACGTCGAGGCCCTGATCGAGCTCGGAGCCGACTGGATCCAGATCGACGAGCCGGGCGCCTCGACCGAGCCGGACGAGCTCGAGGTCTTCGTCGAGAGCTTCAACGCAAGCGTCGAAGGGCTCGACTGCTTCTTCTCGACGCACCTCTGCTTCTCGGACTACAACCTGTTCTTCCCGGCCATCGAGGGCATGAGCGGGTGCAGCCAGTACGCGGTCGGCTTTGCGAACTACGACACGCGCGAGCTCGGCACGTCCGACGCCGACCGCCCCGGCTACCACGTGATCCGCAAGTTCCGGGATCTCGCGTACCGGCCGATCCTCGGGCTCGGGGTGCTCGACATCCACACGAACTTCATCGAGCCGCCGGAGCTCGTGCGCGACCGGATCCTGTACGCGGTCGACGTCTTCGAAGATCCGGGGCGGATCCACGTGACGCCCGACTGCGGGCTCCGGACGCGGAGCTGGGAGGTCGCGTACGAGAAGCTCGCGAACATGGTCGCGGGGACGCGCATGGCCGAGGAGGCGCTCAACCGCGCCTTCGCAGGAGCGCGCGTACTCGGGTCGTAATCTCCGGCTACTGGGTTATTCTCGGACGGTCGCCGAACGGCGACTTTTCCTATGCGAACGACTCTTAAGAGAGGCATCGGCCGCGCGGAGACGAACGGCCATGCTCCGGTCGCGCCGCTGGCGGTCACCCCGATGCGCCGCTACGCGACGAAGCGCCGAAGCCGGCTTCGCCTCGTCGGGAAGATCTTCGTCTGGCTGCTCGTCGCCGCGCTCGTCGCGGCCGGCGCGCTCGCGGGCGGCTTCTGGCTCTACCTGAACCACAGCCTCGCCGCCGTCCAGGCGACGTCCCCCGAGGCAAGGGCGGCGGAGAAGGTCCTCGACGTGCCCGTCCCCGGCCGGCCGGCGGTCGCGATCGTGATCGGGTACGACAAGCGCCTCGGCAAGGAGCGGAACAACCCGCCTCGCTCCGACACGCTCATGCTCGTTCGGGTGGACCCCGACAACGAGACGATCTCCATGCTCTCGTTCCCGCGCGACCTCGTGGTCGACATCCCCGGCTGCCGCCAGCAGGGGGCGTTCAGCGGGCGCATCAACGAGGCGTTCACGGCATGCGGGCCGCGCGGAACGCTGGAGACCGTGAAGCAGCTCACCGGGATCTCGGTGAACTACATGGTGACCGTGGACTTCCGCGGTTTCACCCAGATCGTGAACAAGGTCGGCGGCGTCTACATGGACGTCGACCGGCGCTACTTCAACGACAACGAGGGGCTCGGGCCGGGCCAGACGTACGACGACATCGACCTCCACGCGGGGTATCAGCACCTGAACGGCAAGCAGGCGCTCGACTTCGTCCGCTACCGCCACACGGATTCGGACATCTATCGGAACGCGCGCCAGCAGGAGTTCATCAAGGCGTTCAAGCAGCAGGTCGAGAGCTTCTGGTCGCTCCGGAAGATCCCGGGTGTCGTGAACGCGATCACGAGCAACGTCGAGGTCGGCGTGGGCGGCGGCAAGGCCCTCGACCCGGAGGCGCTCTACGGCTACGCCAGGCTCCTCTACGAGCTCCCGACGGGCAACTTCCACCAGGTGCAGATCGAGGGGCTGAGCGCGGTCACGGGCGCGAACGGCGCCGCGCTGCTCGCCGCGTCGGACGGGGCGATCGACAAGGCGGTCCAGACGTTCATGGCGCCCGACGCGGCCGCGGCCGAGAAGGCGACCGCGGTCGCCACCGGCCGGAAGCCCAAGCGGACGGGCCCGGCCCCCGAAACCGTGACGATCGAGGTCCTGAACGGGAACGGCGTGGTGGGCTCGGCGGACGAAGCCGCCTTCGCGCTCTCCAAGCGCGGCTACCGAACCGTGAACGGCGGCAACGCCGAGCGCTTCGACTACTTCCACACGACCGTCTCCTACGATCCGGCTCGCCCGAACGGGCGCGCCGCCGCGAACGCCGTGGCCCAGCTCTTCGGAGACGCCGAGCTCGAGGCTGCCTCGGCGGCGTCGCCTCCTCTCGAGACGACCGTTCGGGTCGTCGTCGGCCAGACGTTCCACGGCACGATCGCCCCCGTGCCGCCCGACACGACGCCGAAGCACGAGCCGCCGGCGGTCGTCGCCGACCGGGCCCACGCCGCCCCGCTCGTCCGGCGCGCGCAGCGCAAGGTCGACTTCCGGGTGCTCGTGCCGACGGTGCGCGAGAAGACCTCGTCGCTCGACGACGAGGAACCCATGCGCACGTACCGGATGGAGGGGGAGGGCGCCGTCAGGCTCGTCTACAGGACTTCGACGGGTGAGTACTGGGGCATCCAGCAGACGGGCTGGAGCGACGCCCCGATCACGCGCGGGGCGAGTCTCGTCCGGAGGGCGGACGGGCGCGAGTACCACCTCTACTACGCGGGCTCGCGGCTTCACGTCGTCGCGTTCGAGGAGGGCGGCGCGCTCTACTGGGTCGTGAACACGCTGCTCAACCGCCTCTCGAACGAGACGATGCTCGCGCTCGCGAAGGGCTTGAAACCTCTGAGCCGGAAGTAAGCTTTGAGGAGCATGCCGAGCGAGCGCGCGCGCATCTCGGTCTTCGGCGCGGGCTACGTCGGCCTGGTCACCGGAGCCTGCTTCGCCCAGCTCGGGCACCGCGTGACCGTGCGTGACGTCGTCCCCGAGAAGATCGAGGCGCTTCGCCGCGGCGAGTCGCCGATCTACGAGCCGGGCCTGGATGAGCTCCTCGCGCGTAATCGAGACCGTCTGCGCTTCACGCTCGACGTCGCCGACGCGGTGGAGGGAGCCGACTTCCTCTACATCTGCGTCGGCACGCCGCCGACGTACTCGGGCGACGCCGACCTCTCGGCGGTCTGGACGGTGGTCGACGAGCTTCCGCGCCTGGAGACGCCCGCCGTCCTCGTCATGAAGAGCACCGTCCCGGTCGGGACCGGGGACAAGCTCCGGGCGGCGCTCGACGCGCGCGGGCTCGCTGACGTCGGTTACGTCTCGAATCCCGAGTTCACGGCGGAGGGGAGCGCCGTCCGCGACTTCCTCAATCCCGACCGGATCGCGATCGGGTCGTTCGAGGACGTGCACGGCGACGCCGTCGAGCGCCTGCACGAGGAGATTGACGCGCCGGTCGTTCGCACCGACGTCGCCTCGGCCGAGATGATCAAGCTGGCGTCGAACGCCTTCCTGATGACGCGCATCAGCTTCATCAACGAGATCGCGAACGTCTGCGAGCTCGTCGGCGCCGACGTCGAGAACGTCGCGCGCGGCGTCGGTCTCGACCATCGGCTGGGGCCGCACTTCCTCCGCGCCGGCATCGGGTACGGCGGAAGCTGCTTCCCGAAGGACGCAACCGCCCTGAAGCAGCTCGCGAGCAACTC